>JACMKJ010000388.1 GCA_014380155.1 Rhizobacter sp.
CGCCCGCCAACCGCGCCGCCATGCCCGATGCCGACCGCTCGGCCTGGGTACCGCTCGACGTGGCCGCGCAGGCCATCGCTTTTCTCGCCACGCCGCAAGGCGCCGCCGTGCACGGCCAACACATCCAGCTCGGGAGCCACTGAAGAATGACGCAGAGCCAGAACCTCATCGCGCACACAAGCTCAGGTGACCTGCAAGGCACGGCCGATGGCGCTGTCAGCGCCTGGCTCGGTGTGCCTTATGCGCAGCCACCGGTGGGGGCGCTGCGCTTTGCGGCGCCGCAGCCGGTGCAGGCTTGGCAGGGCGTGCGCGTGGCCACCACCTTTGGCGCGGCCTGCATTCAAAAGCCGATGGGCAGCATCAAGTCACTCGGCCCCTCGCTCGATGAAGACTGCCTCACGCTCAACATCTGGAGCCCTGCGGCTGACGGCGCCAAGCGCCCGGTGATGGTGTGGATCCACGGTGGCGCGTTCCTTCTCGGCAGTGCGCGTGTTTACACCGGCGCGCACCTGGCCGAGCTGGGCGACATCGTGGTGGTCGCCATCAACTACCGGCTCGGCGCGCTCGGCTTCGTGAACTTTGCCGAGGCCTTGGGCGACGAACGTGCTGCCAGCAACCCCGGCCTGCGTGACCAGGTGGCAGCCCTGCGTTGGGTGCGCGACAACATCGCCGCGTTCGGTGGTGACCCCGAGCGGGTGACGGTCGCGGGCGAGTCGGCGGGCTCGATGTCGGTGTCGCTGCTGATGCACTCAAGCGAGGCGCAGGGCCTGTTTCGCGGCGCCATCATGCAAAGCGGCGCGCTCAGCCTGGTGCACGACCGGGAGATGAGCCTGAAGGTGGCGCGCCATTACCTCGACGTGCTGGGCGTGCGCACACTAGAGGCCTTGCAGGCCATCACCGCAGACAAGTTGCTCGCCGCCCAGGCCGAGGTGCACAAGCTGGTGCCCCAGACCGTGCCCGCCGCGCCCTGGTTCGACGGCACGCTCTTGCCCGCCTCGCTCGCCGCGGCGCGCGCTGCGCCCACACCACCCATCCCGCTGCTGGCCGGGTTCAACCGCGACGAGATCCGCTTCTTCGAGTTGTGGCGCGGTGTGGCCGAGTTGTTCCTGTCGCGCGGGCGCATGGGCGAGCTGCTTCGTCAGCAGTTTGGCGCGGCGCACGCCGAGCGTGTGCTGGCCGCTTACCCCGACACCAAACAAGGCAAGCGCCAGCTCGGCACGCACATGAGTTTTGGCATGCCCACCATGCACTTCGCCGAGCGCCACGCGGCGCAGCACCCTGCCTGGTTCTACCGCTTCGACTGCAGCAACCCGCTGCTGGGTGCGGCCCACGCACTCGAACTCTTCTACCTGTGGGAGATGGATGGCCTGTTGCCTGCGATGCTGCGCGGCGGCCCGCTGTGGGGTGCACGCCGCGCGCTGGCGCAACGCATGCGCGCGCACTGGGTCGCGTTCGTGCGCGACGGCCGCCCCGGTGAAGGGTGGCCTACCTTCGAGGCCAACCGTCGCGCGACCCTGGTGTTCAACCGCCATGACCAGGTGCAAGACGACCCGCAACGCGAGCACCGCATGGTGTGGGCCGGGCAAGACAGCGCGCCGGGCATGACGATCACCGGCGCGGCTTGAGGGCGCAGGCGTCAGTCGTGCACGAAGAACACGTGTGACTGGAAGAGCGTGCTTTCCCACCACGCTTTGCCCACGGTCGAGAAGCGAAAGTTCACCGCGCCGGCCTGGCTTTGCAGCGGCAGCGTGACGTTGCCGTCAGCGTCGCGCTTGGCTTTGAGTGCTGAGCTCTCGGGCACCACGGCGGTGATGTGGCCAGGCTTGCCGTTTTCTTCACGGTCGGCGCAGATGAGACCGATGCCGCCTTGGTTGGCCGCGTTCTGCAAGGCACTGAGGTCGAACACACGGCGCCAGCCGAACGACTCGCCAAACTCGATTAACCAGCGGTGCAGGTCGTCGGCCCGCATCTCGCGCAGCGTGCTGCCGTAGGCGGGAGCCACCGGCTGGCCGCGTGCCATTTGCATCAGCGCCGATTCGTTCCACCAGGTGCGGGGCAGGTAGACGCCGCTGAGGTAGCAGTAGTCGGTGGCGTAGACGTTGCAATAGGTGGCGTTGGGGTCGCGTTGGTAGCGCGTGCTGGTGTCGGCCGCGAGCCAGTTGACGATCTGGACCAGCTGGGTGGCACGCGCGGCAGGGCTGGCAGCCGCGTCGCGTGACGGCCGGCCCGGCTCGCCCAGCGGCTGAGCACGTTTGCCGATGGAGCTGCGGCGCGAGGCGGCGTCGTTCTCGCGGTAGTGAACGGCAGGCACGGCCGGAGCGCGCGGCGGCGCGACGGGCGGCGCCGCAACCGCGGCGAGGTGTTTGCCACTCACATAGCCCACCACGTCACCGCCACTCAGCGTCACACGCACCCGCACCCACGGTGGCGCGGCCTCGCCCAGCACACGCACGAGCTGGCCTTCGGGCAAGGTGGTGATGGGCGGGTTGCTGGCAGCTGATGGGCCATGGCGCAGGTTGAGCTGCGTGGCCGTCACGCGCTTCAGTTCGCCCTGGCCGGCCACCACGTCGAACCCGATCGGGCGGAACTGGCCGAACTCGCCGCGTGCCTCGCAGCGCTCCCACGCGGCGCCGAGGCCGCACAGCGCCTGGCCACGGTTCACGTGCTGGCGCACGTCCCACTGGGTGTAGGTGGACGACTCGCGCCAGCCGGTGGCCTCGGCCAGCCAGGCAAAGCGGGCCAGCGCGTGGGTGTCGCGCACCAGGCGGCAGGTGAGGCCCGAGCCGTAGACGCCGATCTTCAAGGGGCTGGTGCCGCCGCCGGCTTCGTCCATGCCGGCCTTCACGCCGCGAAAGTACGGCAGCACGACCTGCTGGATCTCGGCCGCGCTGAAGTCGGTGTCAACCGCGAAGTACACCGCGCTGCCTGGGGGTTGGCCGATCTGGCTGGCGAAGGTCTGGGCCGATGCGCCGTCGAGCCGGCCGCGGTCGAAGCCGAAGTCGCTCAGCTTGCGCGCGTTGTCCTGGTAGACGGTGGCGACCTGAAGGCCGGCACGTGCGAGATCGGCCGCTTCCTTGGGTGAGATGCGCTTCTCCGGCTGGAGAGTCGTGCGCGAGTGGTAGCGAAAGACAAACGCCTTGCCCTCGCGAACCAGGCAGTCGGCAAAACCGTGGCAGTGTCGGTTGGTTGAAAGTCCTTCGTGCATCGTGGCTCTCCCGGCGGGCAAGGAGAACCGATGGTGCAACGCGTCGCCGTGTAGCGAATCCCCAGGCTTAGGGATGCCTTGCGCTCATACGCCCGAGAATCAGCCCGAGGTCGATGGTCGTTTCCGTTGTGGTATGGCGCAGGCCTAAAAGGCCCGCCTGACGCGGCGGGCCTTGTGTTCAAGCCATCAGAACTGATGCTTGAGCCCGAAGTCGACCGCGGTGGTGCGGGTGAGCTCCCGGCCGGCAGCGCGGCCTTGTTGGTCGGCCGATCCGACGTCTGCATACACCGAAGTGCGCTTGCTGAGAAAGTGCTCGTAGCCCAGGCCAACGCGTGTGGTGTCGTTGTCGTCGCCGTTGGGGTCGAGCTTGGACAACGCGGCCTTGAGGGTGCCGCGACCAATCGGCGCAGTGGCCGCGAGGGAGACGTTGCTGTACTTGATGCCCGCAACGGTCGACTTCGTGAATGTGAGTGCCGGGCGCACGACGCCGAAGTCATAGGCGCCGCCGATCAGTTTCATCTCCTGGTTGGAGTCGACCCGGTCCAGAGCGGCACCGAAGTAGATGGCACCCTTGCGGTACTCGACGTTGGCACCGGTGGCGCGTTTGCGGCTGCCGCCCTCGCCCAGGGCTTGCGAAAACTGCGCCGTGAACCCTGCCACTGAAGGAGTCTTGTAGCCGACCGTGTTGTTGCTGCGGGTTCCGCCGTCGATGGTGTACAGCGCGAACTGGTGCTTCGGGCCCATCGTGCCGACCGTGTCGAAGCCCCATGGGTCCAGGCGCAGCGCCGGCCAGAAGGCCGGGATGTACTCGCGGCCCAGATAAACGGCGCCATAAGGCGAACCCAGCTCGACGAATGAGCGTGCTTGCCAGAACGGGTTTTCCGCCACGCCGGTATCTGGCTGGAAACGGTGCTCCATCAGGAAGTTGGCGTTCCAGCCGGCACCCAGATCTTCTTGCCCGCGAAAGCCGAGTCGGCCTGCCGACCCTTGCCGCACGTCCCAGCGGTTGCCGGCTTCACCGGTCTGCCCGTTGCTTGCGTTCAGGCTGGTGGTACCTGAGTTTTGTTTGGTGACGCTCACGTCCACCCGCCCGTAGATCACGACCGAGGATTGGGCCAGCGCCGCACCGTGCAAGGTGGCGATGGCAGCGAGCGATAAGAGCCGCTTGTGTTTCATTGAGAAAAGTCTCCTGAATTGGTGAAAGAGCGCTGAGGGATCACCCCCTCCGTCCGTGACTGGTGATCAAGCATTCACGTAGGTGGTTTTGGTCTGGGTGAAAAATTCACGTGCGTGGGTCCCTTGTTCCCTCGGGCCAAAACTCGAGCCCAGGGTCCCGCCGAACGGAACGTGGTAGTCCACACCGGCGGTTGGTGCATTCACCATGACCATGCCGGCGCGGAGTTCGCGCTTGAAGTGCTGCGCGAGATGGAGTGAACTTGTGCAAACGCCTGCTGACAGGCCGAAAGCAGTGGCATTGGCCAGCTCGAGCGCATGCTCGGCGTCGCGCGCATGGATGAGCGCTGCCACCGGCCCGAAGATCTCTTCCTGGCAGATGCGCATGGCGTTGTCGCAGTCGACGAAGACCGCTGGCGAAAGGTAGTGCCCGCGCGTGGGCAGGGTGGGGCGGTCGCCTCCGCACGCCAGCGACGCGCCTTCCTGGCGGCCGATGTCGAGGTAGCGCAGGTTGGTGTCCAGCTGCGCCGCGTTGGCCACCGGGCCGATTTGCGTGGTCTTAACCAATGCGTGACCCACCCGCAGGGAGCGCGTGCGCTCGAGCAGGGCGTCTCGAAAGCGGGCATAGATACCCGCGGTGACGATCAGGCGCGAAGCCGCCGTGCAGCGCTGACCGGTGGAAAAAAAGGCACTTTGCACGGCGCAGTCGACGGCCTGCTGCAGGTCGGCATCGTCCAGCACCACCAGTGGGTTCTTGCCGCCCATCTCGAGCTGCACACGTTTGAGCTGATGCGCCGCGGTGACGGCGAGCCGCTGCCCGGTTGCGGCCGATCCGGTGAAGCTCAGCGCATTGACGCGCGGGTCTTCGGCGATGGCGCGGCCCACTTCTTGGCCTCGCCCCATCACCAGGTTGAACACGCCAGCGGGCAGGCCACTGCGGTGAATGATCTCGGCAAGCGCCCAGGCGCTCGCCGGTGCGAACTCTGCTGGCTTGAAGACCACCGTGTTGCCGCATGCCAAGGCGGGCGCTATCTTCCAGGCGGGTATGGCCACGGGGAAGTTCCAGGGCGTGATCAACCCGGCCACACCGACTGGCTCCCGAGTGACTTCCACGTGCAGGCCAGGGCGCACAGACGGCACCAGTTCACCCTGGGCCCGCAAAGCCTGCTGCGCATGGAACTTGAAGATGTGGCCGGCTCGTGTGAACTCTCCGATGCCTTCGGCCAGCGTCTTGCCCTCTTCGCGCGACAGCAGGGCCCCAAGCTCTTCTCGCCGCACCAGGAGTTCGGTGCCGATGGTGTCGAGTGCATCGCAACGCAGCTGGATGCCTGAGCGCGCCCAGCCGCGGGCGGCGTGACGTGCGGCCGAAATGGCTGTGTCTGCGTGTTCCCGATTGCCGATGGCGTAGACGCCCACGACTTCGTCCAGGTCAGACGGGTTGCGAAGTTCCTGGGCCTCGGAGGCATCGACCCATTCGCCATTGATCAAGTTGGTGTGCATGTTAAACATTCTAGATTTTATAAAATCCGTAATGTATACTCATGCCATGGATGCAATCAACACCCCCACCTACCTTCGGCTTCGTGAACAGATCCGCACAGACATCGTGGCGGGCATCTGGGCGCTGGGCAGTCACGTGACCCTGGCCGAGCTGAGCCAGCACTACGGCGTGAGCGCGAACCCGGTTCGCGAAGCGCTGCTGCAGCTGCAGGGCGAGGGTGTGATTGACATGCGCATGCACCGCGGCGCCGTGATCCCGGCGGTCGATGCGCGCTACATCCTCAACATCTACAGCTTGCGCGGCGCGGTGCAAAGCATGCTGGCCCGAGAGGCTGCAGAGCGCGTCACCGCCGAGCAGGTCAAGCAGTTGCAGGCGCTGTCTGAAGCGCACGAAGAGGCTGCCGCGTCGAACGATGTGGCGGCTTGTGTCGCAGCCAACCGGCACCTTCATTCCTTCATCGACGGCCTGGCCGACAACCCCCCTGCGCTGGAAGTGCTTGAGTCACGCGCCAGCCTGGTCGACGCCTTCCGGCGCTCGCGCGGGTACGGCCCGGGCCGTCTGGATACGGTGATTGCGCAGCACCGCAAGCTGGTCAAGGCGATCACCAAGAAAGACGGCGACAAGGCCGCTGCCGCGGCGATGGAGCACACCGAATCGTCACGCGATGACCTGATGAAGCTTCTCGCCAAAGGCTAGAACTTCCTGTTTTCACGAACCCCGCGCGGGCCGCAGAGCCTGCCGAGGGCAGAGCTTTGCCCAAAACTTTGTCGGAGACACTGAATGACTTTCTTTCTAACCGCTCGTCGCCACCTGCTCTTGAGCGCTTGCCTGGTGGGTGTGACGGCCGCGCATGCGGCGCCATTGATCGACAAGCCCGTCACCCTGGTCGTCGGCTTCGCGCCCGGCGGAGCCGCCGACACCGTGGCCCGAGCGTTGGCCGATGAACTCGGCAAGCGCATCGAGCAACGGGTCGTTGTCGAGAACAAGAGCGGTGCGGGCGGCAACCTGGCTACCCAATTCGTGGCGACGGGTCCGACCGATGGCAGCGTGTTGCTGTTTGCCGCCATCAACCTGGCCACCAACCCGGCGCTGATGCCGCTGAAGTACGACCCCAAGGCCGACCTGCAGATGGTGTCGCAGATCACCAGCGTGCCGGTGGTCATGTTGGCGCCGGCCACGGGGAGCATCGGTTCAGCCGCTGACGCCTTGCGTGAGGCCAAGAAAGTCGGTGGTTTGAAGATCGGGTCGGGTGGCAATGGCACCTCGTCTCATCTGGCGGCCGAGTTGTTCGCCCGTAGTCAGGGCGCGACCTTCGTGCACGTGCCCTACCGTGGCGGTGCGCCGGCGAACCAGGCGTTGATGGCGGGCGATATCGAGCTGATGTTCGATCTCATGAGCGGCACGCTGAAGTCGATGGTGGACGGGCAAAGGATTCGCCCGCTTGCCGTCATGCAGGAAACCCGGCTCGCCGCCTTGCCCGATGTGCCCAGCGCCAAAGAGATCAAGCTTTCCCCGTCGACCTACATCCGCAGCTGGCAGGGCATTGCCGTGCGCAGCGGCACACCGAAGCCGATCGTCGACGCCTTGCATGCGGCGGTGGTGGCGGCCGCTTCGACCCCCGCGTTCAAGGCGCGCGTCGACCTGCTCGGGTCCGAAGTCACCACCAGCCCTTCGCCGGCGGCCTTCCAGCAGCTCTACCGAAGTGAGCTCGATCGCTGGGCGGACGTCATCAAGGCTGCCAACATCAAAGTCGAATGAAGATCACAGCGATTCGCTGCCACCTGATGCAAGCAGGTGGCCCACCGCACACGGGTTGGACGGCCACGGGCAAGAGCCTGCTGGCCACTGCACGCAACTGGCTGTTCGTCACCGTGCACACCGAAGACGGGCTGACCGGCACCGGTGAGGGCTCCGGCTGGCCGCGCGTGGTGCGCACGGCGGTCGACGATCTGGCGCCCCTGCTCATCGGTGACGACGCGCGAGACATCGAGCGCCTTTGGCAGAAGATGCGCGTGGCCATGATGGGCCATGGGCAGACCGGTGTGGTGGGCATGGGTGCCATCGCTGCCATCGACACCGCCCTGTGGGACCTGAAGGCGCAGGCGGCCGGCATGTCCGTCGCCCGGCTGCTCGGAGGTTTGGTCAGGCAGCAGATTCCGTACTACTGTCACGCCGCCAGCATCGACACCGCACGCGCGGCAGTGGCCGCGGGCGTGCGTGCCATCAAGGTAGGTGGGCGGGGGGATGTCGTCGCCCGCACCTTCGCCATGCGTGAAGCCTTGGGCGACGAGATCGACCTGATGGTCGACCTCCACGGGCCTCCATGGTCGAGCGGCGCCGATGCAGTGGCGGTGGGCCGCGCCCTGGAAGCCGCGAACCTGTTGTTCCTCGAAGAGCCGGTCGCACCCGATGACCTCGACGGCTGGCGCCGCGTTCGCGACGCCGTGTCGATACCGCTGGCGGGCGGCGAGCGCCTGGCGTCATTGGCCGACATGCGCGTGCTGATGGAAGAGCGCCTGGTCGACGTGCTGCAGCCCGACAGCGGGCGCTTCGGTGGGCTGACCCAGATGCGCAAGCTCGCGGGCATGGCCGAGGCGCACGGGCTGAGCATCGCTCCGCACTCCGGCTCGCTGGGCCCGGTGGCCGAGTTCGCGGCTGTGCACCTGATGGCGGCCATCCCGAACGCGCTGATTCTGGAGCGCATGGAGCCCGATTGGGCGGGCCGTGCCGAGACGGTCAGCCCGCCGCTCGAAGTTTCTGACGGGCATGTGCGTGTGCCGGATCGTCCTGGCCTGGGGCTCAGCTTGAACGAGGCTTTCGTGGCCTCACACCCCAGCGACCGCAACACCGGCATCGCCACGGGCGGCTGGAACGCCGGCACTGAATCCGAAACCCTTTACCTGCAGCCGCTGCGACCCCGCTCGGTGCTGACACGACGGAACCCCAAACCATGACCTCCACGGACAACACCACGGCAGCGCTCGACAGCGTGACCGGCGCCCGCCTCATGGCCGTTTCCACGGCCACGCTGACCACCGTGCTCTTCAAGCGCGGGCTGCGCAACACCTTCTTGCAAGGGCTGAGACCTCTCGGCCTGCATGGCAAGAACATGGTCGGCCGCGCCTACACGCTGCGCTACATCCCGGCGAGAGAAGACCTCGATGGGCTGAATGCGTTCGAAGACCGCAGCCACCCGCAACGTGTTGCCGTGGAGCAGTGCCCGGAAGGGCACGTCTTGGTGATCGACAGCCGCGGCGATGCGAGTGCCGCTTCGGCTGGCAACCTGCTCGTGACCCGTCTGCAGCGGCGTGATTGCGCAGGCATCGTCACCGACGGCGGTTTTCGCGACAGCCCCGAGATCGAGCGCATCGGCTTGCCGGCCTATCACCAGCGCCCTTCTGCACCCACCAACCTGATACGCCACCACGCGGTCGACGTGCAGCGGCCCGTCGCCTGCGGTGGCGTGGCGGTCTACCCCGGCGATGTGATGGTGGGCGACGCCGAAGGCGTGGTGTGCATTCCGGCCGACATCGCCGAAGCGGTTGCCGTGGAAGCATATGACCAGACGCTTTACGAGGATTGGGTGGCCACGCGGATCGACGGCGGAGACGGGCTCTTTGGCATCTACCCGCTGACCGACCCTGAGCGCGCGCAACAGTTCGCCGCATGGCGCGAGGCCCAGCTGCCCTCGTATCCACACGCCACCCGCCGATGAGCGGGCGCTATGGGCGGGTGCTCCTGACCGGGGCAGCAGGGCGCATCGCGCGGCAGCTGCGGCCCTTGTTGGCACCGCACTGCGAGACGCTGTTGCTGCTGGACCGCGAGCCCGTCGGCGAGTTGGCGCCCAACGAGCAGGTGATCCACGCGGATCTGGCCGACGCATCGACCCTGGCGCAAGTGCTCGGCGGCGTGCAGGCCATCGTGCACTTCGCGGGTTACCCGCGAGAAGCGCCGTGGGACACGCTGATGCCAGCCAACGTGATTGGCGTGGCGAACCTCTGGGAAGCGGCTGCGAGCGCCGGGGTCGAACGCATCGTCTACGCGAGCTCGAACCACGCGGTGGGTTTTTACCCGCGCGACACCCAGCTCGACCACCAGGTCGTCCCGCGCCCCGATTCGCGCTACGGGGTGACCAAGGTGTTCATGGAGGCGTTGGCCTCAATGCATGCCGACAAGCACGGCCTGCGGGCATTCGGCATGCGCATTGGCCACTGCGCCGAGCGCCCGAGTGATGCGCGGATGTTGTCGCACTGGATTCACCCGGAGGACATGGCCGCACTGGTGCATGTGGGCCTGAGTGCCGATTACTTGTGCGAGACCGTCTACGGCGTGTCCGACAACGCCCGATCCTGGTGGGACAACTCCCGCGCCGAACAGCTTGGATATCGACCGAAGCACAGCGCCGACGCGCGCGCCGAAGCGCTCCAGTCCGTGCGTGAATCAGACCCCGTGGCCGAACGCTACCAAGGCGGATCATTTGCCGCCATCGACTATGCCGGCGATCCTGAACGTCCAGCGGCAGCGCGTTGACAAGGAAAGCCTGGCCAACCCCTGGTTGCCTGGGCTCGAGGTGTTCCGCGTTGGCAACCGGGTCGGCGAGTCGCCCGTCTGGGACGACACCCTGCAGGCCTTGTTGTGGATCGACATCCGAGCGCCAGAACTGCTGATGCTGACGCCGGACGACCTTGAACTGACTCGATGGCGCCTTGACGCCTTGCCCGGCGCCATCGGTCTCGGGCGCCCGGGCCAGGTCGTGATGACGCTGGGCGCCCAGGTCGTCACTTTCGATCTGAATCGAGCGTTGTTCTCCGTGCTCGCGTCCATCCCTGGCGAGCCGCCTGGCAACCGGATGAACGACGGCAAGGTGTCGCCCAGCGGGCGTTGGTTCGTGTTCGGTTCGATGGACGATTCTGCGCACCCCAAGTCGCCCACCGGCGCCCTGTATTGCGTGGGCGCAGACGCCGTGGTGCGCCGGCTTGCGGCGGGCCTGGTCGTCACCAACGGCATTGCCTGGAACCCTGCGGGCGACTGCCTCTACTTCTCCGACAGCGACCGTGGAACGGTCTGGACCAGCAGTTGGGACGAAGAGGCAGGAGGGATGGGAACACCCCGCCGTTTTGCCAGCAGCCGGGGCTCGCAAGGGCGGCCGGATGGCGCGCTGGTCACAAGCGATGGCGACTACCTGTCTGCCGGTGTGTCGGCGGGCTGCCTCAATCGTTTCGACCGCAACGGGCGCTTGCTGAACCGCGTGCCGATGCCGTGCCGCGCGCCCACGATGCCGTGCTACGGCGGGCGTGCCTTGGAGCACCTCTACATCACCTCGCTCGTGCGGCCCGGGTGGGTGGGATCGCAGTCGCCTTCCTACGACGGAGACCTGTTCCGCTTCAAGGCGAGCAGGGCCGGCGATGTCGGGCCTCGGTTCCGCGTCTGAGGCGCGAACATGGACAACTGCTGGAGACGAGCATGAGACCTCTGAAGGGCATCGCCCTCGTGTGCCTGTCGGCACTGGCCTTCGGCGCTTCGGCGCAAACCATCGTGCTGACCCAGATCTCGGATTTTTCCGGGCGCGGCAAGGGCACGTCGAAGCCGACCAGCCGGGGCGCGCAGGCCTGCATTTCGGCCTACAACGCAACGGCAGGCAAAGCCGCCCGGGCGCGCCTGGAAATACTCGACGATCAGTTCGACCCGGCCCGCACCGCGGCACTGGCGGAGAAGGCGGTTGCAGCCGGAACCTCGGCCTTCATCAACAGCCTGGGTGCCGGGACGAGCGAGGCCTTGGCGACGGTCGCCGACCGTGCCCAGATTCCCGTCGTCGGTGCGATGACGGGAGCGACCTCCATCCGAAGCCAGCGTCGGCCCTCGCTCTTCTTCCTGCGATCAGGCATCACGCAAGAAGGGCGCCATGCGGTACGGCAACTGGTCACCCTCAGCTTGCGCGACATCGCCGTCTTTCACACCGCCGATGCCTACGGGCAAGACGGCCTGGCCGCCGTCACTGCCGCCATGCAGGAGGCCGGTCTTCCAGCGCCGCGCAGTGCGTCGTTCGACCCGGCCAAGCCAGACGTTGCCAGCCCGGCTCAAGCCCTGGCGGGTGCGTCGGCAGTCGTCATGTTTGCCACCGGCCCCACGTTGATCGACTTCGTGAAGCGGATCAAGGCCAACGGCTCCGGCGCCATGCTGATCGCGGCCAGCACGGCCAACATGTCGGCGCTCGTCGACGGCGTGGGGCCTGCTTCGCGAGGCATTGGCTACCTGCGAACGGTGCCGGCGCCCACCGAACGCTCGCGACTCGGCCGAGAGTTCACGGAGCTGTGGCGGCGTCATGGCGACAAAGAAGCACCCACGCCGTTCCACCTCGAAGGCTGCCTGGCCGCGCAACTTGCGCTGCGGGCCGCTGGCGGTGTGGTGTCGCCCGCGCCCGCGCTGATGAAGAGACTGAAGACGGGCGGGCTGCAAAACTTCGGGGAGTTCAAGGTGAACTTCGATTCGCCGTCGAACGAGGGCTCGTCCTGGGTGGGAATTGCAGTGGTCGATCAGGCTGGGCGGCTTGTCGATTAGCGGGGCGGGTGCCTGCGCCAAGCTCGTCAACCATCCGGCGGATTGAATCTTGCACGCGCAGCCACCTGGAATCGTTGGAGGCATCACGGCTCAGCGCTGAGGACTGAGCGAAGGGAGCCGCCATACGCCTTCGGTCGCCACGGCAAAAAGATCCGTGCCGGGAGTCTGAGACAGTGTCCAACCGCCGGTGAACTCACCGAACGCCGGCAACAGCAGCTGATGCGCGTCGAGCGCGAAGCAAGGCAAGCGCAGGTGTTCTCGCCCGCGGCCCCGAAGCATCACCGTGGGGTGCACATGCCCGGCCAGCACCACGCGGCCCGCCTGCGCTTGTGGGTGGTGGCAAGCAGCGAAGGGCCCGATGTGCCAAGGCTCCTCGACCACCTCGACACCCAGCTCGGTCGGCGGGTCGCCGGCGCGGCGATCGTGGTTGCCGCGCACCAGCACGCAGCGTACTGACCTGAAGGCCGCGCGCCAGGCGCTCAGCTCTCCGAGCACCGACGCCGTGCGTGCTTCGGCGGCATGCAGGAAATCACCCAGGAACACCAAGGTGTGTGGGTCGTACTCGCGCAGCAAATCGGAGAGCCGGCCGAGATTGGCCTTCGTGGTGCCGCTGGGCACCGGCTGGCCGAGGGCCCGGTACGCCGCGGCCTTGCCGAGATGCAGGTCGGCGATGAACAAGCTGCGTTGTGCCGGCCACCACAGCGCACGCTGCGGCAGCAGGTGCAGTGTTTCGCCGGCACAGGGCACGGCCAGGCCTGAGGGCAGGCTCATCTGCGCCGCCTGCGGCCATCGGTCTTGGCCGTAGCAGGCGAGGGCGGTGGCTGGCCCGCGCCGCTGAAGGCGAGCGTGCCCA
>JACMKJ010000031.1 GCA_014380155.1 Rhizobacter sp.
ATCACCCAGGCCACGATCTCTAACGGCAACAGCAGCGGAGAGCCGATCAGCACAAGCAGAATCGCGATGACTCCAAATGGGAAACGAATCAGCGTGATCAAGAAGTCCATACGTCCACCGCCAATGGTCTGTCAGTTCTCTCCACCGCCGAACTGGTGATTAGGCTGACCGGTGCCGGTCTGTCTATGCACTCGCCGGTGTGGCTATTTCGGCCGCGCCGGCTTCCTAGTACATGGGCGACGGAGTTGGGCTTCCATCGGCGAGCGAGGTTGAGTATGTTACCCTCCTTGCGCAAGTTCTCGTCACTGGAGAGTCGAGGAACCTACCATGCCAGGGAAGGCTGCCAAGGTCATCATCACGGAACGACAGCAAGAGATCCTCGAGCAATTCCGTCGCTCCCGCTCTGAGCCTTCGTTTCTCCGACAACGCTCTACCCTCGTTCTCCTGGCCTTCGCTGGCCTGCTCAACGAGCAGATCGCTCAAAAGGTCGATCTCGAACGCCACCAGGTTGGTATCTGGCGGGCGCGCTGGGCCGACTCCTTCGACCGACTCGTCCTCATCGAGTGTCTGCAGGGTACTGCCGCCTTGCGCCAGGCCATCCGCGAATTGCTTGCCGATGCCCCTCGCCCTGGCGCTCCTGGCAAGTTCACCGCGGAGCAACTGGCCCAACTCTTCGCGGTTGCCTGCGAAAACCCCGAGAAATCGGGCCGTCCCATCACCCACTGGACCCATGCGGAACTGGCCGACGAAGTCATCGGGCGGGGCATCGTCGAGTCGATCTCGCCGCGACACCTCGGTCGCATCCTGAACGAGGCCGATCTCAAGCCGCACCGCATCCGCTACTGGCTCAATGCCAAGGAGAAGGACGATCCTGCTTTCCTCTACCACGTGCAAACGGTTTGCGCCACCTACGCCGCGGCACCGGGACTGTACGAGACGTTTCACACGCATACGATCAGCACCGATGAAATGACGGGGATTCAGGCTCTGGAACGCATCGCTCCCACCAAGCCGACGAAACCGGGTCAGGAAGCCCGGATGGAATTCGAGTACAAGCGGAATGGGACGCAAGCCCTGATCGCCAACTTTCATGTGGTAACCGGCGAGGTGGTCTCGCCGACGGTGCAAGACACGCGCACCGAAGTGGACTTCGTCGAACACATGGAAAGGACCATAGCAACGGACCCCCAAGCCAACGGGTGCATTCCCGAACAGTGGAGCCGAGGACGGCCCTGCCCGGTAGGATAGCGGAGGTGTCGAGCAGCCGTGACCTTGCCAGGATCGTGTCATGAAGTTCCGCTTTGGCTGCAAATCCGGCGAAGCCGTGCCAGCACCGGATCAGGCCCTCGAAGAGATCCAGGCTTCTCTTGCCCAACAGCAGAAACTCTGGGCCGAGCTGCTGGCTCATGATCCCGCCGCCTTTGCTCGACTGGAGCCTCAGATCCACCTCGCTTTCCAACAACTGGCTGACCGCTGCGCCGCCAGCCTGCTTGCCCATGCCGCCGCACAGCCCGCTTGCGCCGATGCCGCCCAAAAAAAGTAGAACAGGCCAGCCGACCTCTTCGCAAGGGCGAAACTCGTTCTCGCTGTGTCCGCTTGCTCGGCGGGTTGGTGCTGTGGGTGTCCGCCCTGTATTGCGCCCCACAACCCCCGCGTGGCAAGCGCCAGGGCGAACCCAAAGGCGGCCTTCGCCCCGAACTGGCTGTCTTCGGCTTTCACGACGGCCAAAGCGCCGCGTTGACCAGTCTGGTCGCCCGGCAATCCACCCTGATGCCTTCCTTCGAGTTGGCCCGTCAGGAACTGGCCCGGCGCGGCCTGGGGCTGGACGTCAAGGCGGTCCACCGCGCCACCCACGGCCTGGGCCGGCAACTGCTCATCGCCCGCCGCTGTGACCTCGAACGCTACCGCTCAGGCCAGATGCCAGCCGGCACCGAGTTCGCCGGCAAACGCATCGTCGCGCAGCTCGACGGCGGGCGGATTCGTCTGCGCAAGGTCACACGCAAGCAGAAAGGCAAGGGCAAAGCCAGGAAGCAGAAGCGGCGCTACAAAGGGACGTGGCGCGAGCCGAAGTTGCTGACCATCTACGAGATCGACAACAACGGCCAGAAGGTCAGCAAAAGCCGAGCGCGGATCGACGGCAGTTTCCAGGGGCCCGACGAGATCATGGAGTTGCTGGCGATGCACCTGCACCGGTTGGGGGCGGCGAGTGCGGAGGTGGTGGTGTTCGTGTCCGACGGGGCGCCGTGGATCTGGGAGCGGTTGGCCTGGGTGGTCAAGCGCGTCGGACTGGACGAGTCGAAGGTGGCCTACGCTCTGGACTGGTGTCACGCCCTGCATCACGTCGGGCTGGCTCTGGCCGCTGTGGGCTTGCCGGCAGACGAGCATCGCCGCGTGTTCAAGAAACTGCGGAAGTGGCTGAAGAAAGGCATGGCGGCTGCGGTGCTGAACGAACTGGAGCGTCTGGGAGGAAAGCACGGGGCGCTCGAGGCGATGGCGACGCCGGTGGCGTACCTGGACAGGCACCTGGCGGCAGGCCATCTGGAGTATGACGAGTTGCAAAGTCGTGGCTTGCCGATAGGCAGCGGGGCGATCGAGAGCGCGATACGCCGGGTGATAAACCTGCGGCTGAAGGGGAACGGCATGATGTGGTATGAGGACAACGCCGAAGGTATGTTGCTGCTGCGAGCGGCTGCCTTGACCGGGAGGTGGGAAGAGGCTTTGGATCGCGCCCTAAAGAGCAAATGGCAAGATGGCCAGTTGGATTGGATTTGGACTTCTCCTGACATGCCTTTTCAATTGAAGGCGAAAGTCGAGATCAAGCCTCCTGTTCCACAAGTCCAATCTGAGCCAGAAGATCGGCAAATCCCAGCGTGAACATTGTTTGGGAATGCACCCCTGCAACCAGGGCAAGCGATGCGCCTGCGCATTGAAACCATCTATCACCGGCGTCAATGCCTGCTGACCTGCGAACGGGTCGAAGTTGACTATCAGCGCCTGCGGCGTCTGATACATCGTCCCTGGGCGGTTGAAATACTTCCGCCTCAGCGTCCCCACATGGCTGCCAGCGAAGTCCCCCGCCAGCGTACTCGACAGGTCCGCCGCCGCGTTGTACACCAGCGCCACCAGCCAGCCTATCATCTGCAAACCCCCTCGCTGCCAGCGCGGTCGCAGCGGCTCGGGGCTTTCCTTGTCGTAGCCGCACGGGGCCGCGTCGAGGCACTCGTCGTACACCCCCACCCGATACGCCTGCTCGTGGTGCTGCCGTGCCCGGAACAGGTTCAGTACTTCCTGGGGTTGGGCCTCGGCGCTGGCCGTCGTGAACAGCGGGTGCCAGCGGTCCTTCTTCGGCCCGCGCGCCATCTCCCGGCAAATGATCGTCCGCACCGCCTGCTCGGCGCTTTCGTCCTTCAGCACCGTTGTCGTTTCGGCCAGTCGGATCTCCTTGTCAGGGGCACCGACATACGGCCCCGGCTCGGTATAGACCGTGAACTGATCACGGGGCAACGCCTTCCACATCGCCGAGCGGTGCGGGTAGCGACAGGCGCGCATGGTGATGTCCAGGCGCGGGCGGGACTCATCGGCCAGGTCCCACAAGGCGCGGACGGCTGCGTCGGACTTGCCCGCCCCGGCGTCGAACAGGGCGTGCAGGTATCTGGGCTGGCCGCGCCGGAGCGTCTGCCGCACCAAGGGCACGGCCATGTCACCGAGCCCTGTGTCTCCTGGCGCGGCCCGCACCGCCAGGTAGCGGCCGGCAAGGACGTCGTAGGCGTAGAACAACTTCTCGCAGCGCATGTACTTGTTGCGTGTCGTGACATAGCCCTTGCCAATATGGAACTTGTGCGTCCAGCGTGGGATGGTGTGTTCGTCGTAACTGACCAGCGCGGCGTCGCCTTCGATCAGGCGCCAGGGGCTGCTGCATCGGCAGAAGGCATCCACCTCATGCCACGGCAAGTGACGCCGCCAACCACCGACGCTGTAGCGCGAGGGGCAACGTCGGCCACCGGTCAAGACGGCGAAGCCAAGGTCCTCCATCTCGTCGAGGTGGTAGACGCGCTGCAAACCGACGAGAAGACCGAAGACGCTGGTGAGCAGGCCGCGTTGCAACGTGCCCGACTCGTCGGCAAAGCACTGCTGCGCAAGCGCCAGCCAGGAAAGAGCCTGACCCATTAGGAGGAAAGCTCCGGCGTATTGCGTGCGTGCGAAGAAAAGGGGCGCGGTCGCCTCGAGAGGCACGAAGGAACCCAGGGGCGTGGATGGATCAGGTTGCTCTTGCGCTTGGGGGGACGCGACCGCCTTTGCGTCTGGGGTGGCCGAAGTGGGGATGGCATCGAGGCCGTATTTCACCAGGAACTTGTACAGGGCAATGCGCGAGACGCGCACGCCAAAGGTGGCGTCGATGAAGTCGAGCAAGGCGGCGCGGGAGGCGTCAGGGTGCTCGACGAGGAAAGCAGCGATTGCTCCGGCGAAGCGCGGCAAGAGTTTGCCGTAGGGCCGGCCATCGAGACGGTGATGGGCCTGCTGGATGGCCTGCTTGGAAGACAGCCCCTGCTGGCCCGAGGCAGTGGGTCGGCTGATGCCGACCAGGCGAGCGACGTGGGCGACCTTCAGGCCGCAGTCGCAGTGCAGGAGGAAATGACTGAGCAGGCGGGTGGAAAAGTAGTCGAAGCCTTGGCGCTGGCGGAAAGAGAAAACGGCTTGCAACAGGGTCAGCACCTGGGGGGTAAGACGCGACTGGGGAATGTCAGCCTGGCCCAACCAGGTGGCGAAATCAAGCGGCGCTTCTGCCATGAGACTACCTCCCGCGTTACTTGCTGCGGTCGTAGTCTACTCCGTCGCGAGAGAAAGTTAACTGTTTCGACCTGAAAAACCGTTTGGTGCTAGCACCGAACGGTTTTTCGGGGGTTTCTCGTGAAGAATCCGCCGTTACGCTTTGGCCTTGGACGCTGCCGGTCTTGGCCACTCCTGTGGCTTTCCCGGCAACAGCGTGTCGCCGCATCCTTTACCAAAACAGGCCGAAAAACCGTTCGGTGCTAGCGGGGTCTTGGTGCGTGGGCGTCAGAAAGCCGGCCGCCAAGCGAGCCTGTCTGCTTCGCTGCAAAGTGCTTCGGTGTGGTCGGACCGACGCGCGCAAGGTTACGCTGAAGCGACCTCGCTGAATGATGCGTGCTTTCGGGAAGGTCTGG
>JACMKJ010000389.1 GCA_014380155.1 Rhizobacter sp.
AGAAGCTGGGCGGCCGCATTCCGCGCGGTCTGCTGTTGGTCGGCCCTCCAGGCACTGGCAAGACTCTGCTGGCCAAGGGCATCGCGGGCGAAGCCAAGGTTCCGTTCTTTTCGATCTCGGGCTCGGACTTCGTCGAGATGTTCGTCGGCGTCGGTGCCGCACGCGTTCGCGACATGTTCGAGAACGCCAAGAAAAATGCGCCCTGCATCATCTTCATCGACGAAATCGATGCGGTCGGCCGCCAGCGCGGCGCGGGCCTCGGCGGCGGCAACGACGAGCGCGAACAGACGCTCAACCAGATGCTCGTCGAGATGGATGGCTTCGAAACCAACCTCGGCGTGATCGTGATGGCCGCGACCAACCGACCCGACATTCTCGATCCCGCGCTGTTGCGCCCTGGCCGCTTCGACCGCCAGGTTTATGTGACGCTGCCCGACGTGCGTGGCCGCGAGCAAATCCTCAACGTGCACATGCGCAAGGTGCCCGTCGGCCAAGACATTCGTGCCGACATCCTGGCGCGCGGTACGCCTGGTTTCTCGGGTGCCGACCTGGCCAACCTCGTGAATGAAGCTGCCTTGTTTGCCGCACGCCGCAATGGCCGTGTGGTCGACATGATCGACTTCGAGAAGGCCAAGGACAAGATCATGATGGGCCCGGAGCGCAAGTCGATGGCCATGGCCGAAGACGAGCGCCGCAACACGGCTTACCACGAGGCCGGCCACGCGCTGGTGGCCCGCCTGATGCCCAAGGCCGACCCAGTTCACAAGGTCACGGTGATCCCGCGCGGTCGTGCATTGGGTGTGACCATGCAGTTGCCTGAAGGCGACCGCTACAGCACCGACAAGATCCGCATGCTGAGCACCATCTCCATCCTCTTTGGCGGCCGCATCGCCGAAGAAGTGTTCATCGGCGAGATGACCACCGGCGCCAGCAACGACTTCGAGCGTGCCACCGCCATCGCCCGCGACATGGTGATGCGCTACGGCATGAGTGAAGCCATGGGCCCGATGGTCTATGCCGAGAACGAAGGCGAGGTCTTCCTCGGCCGTTCGGTCACAAAGACGACCAACATGTCTGAAGAGACCATGCAGCGTGTAGACGTCGAGGTGCGCCGCATCATCGACGAACAATACGCCGTGGCACGCCGCCACATCGAAGCCAACAAGGACAAGATGCACGCGATGGCCAAGGCTTTGCTCGAATGGGAAACCATCGACACCGAGCAGATCGACGACATCATGAACGACAAGCCACCGCGCCCGCCGAAGGACTGGACGGCGTCCAGCAACAAGCCGGGTGGTGGGTCGGTGCCTCCGGTCAACCCGGACAGCGCCCCGGCTGCGGCCTGAGCCAACTCACTGATATAGACAGACAACGGGGCTTCGGCCCCGTTTTCCATTGTTTCCAAGGCCGCTAAGCGTATGCAGACCTGGCAAACCACCCGTTATCAGATTGACCTGAGCCGGCCCCAGGTGATGGGCATTGTCAACATCACGCCCGATTCGTTTTCTGATGGCGGGCGGCACGCCACGACGCGGGCTGCGCTCGACCACTGCGAGCAGCTGCTCAAAGAGGGTGCCGACATGCTCGACCTCGGCGGTGAATCAAGCCGCCCTGGCGCAGCGCCCTTGCCTGTGGAAGAAGAACAGGCCAGGGTGCTGCCCGTGCTCAAGGTGGCCTTCTCGCTGGGCGTACCGGTGTCGATCGACACCTACAAGCCAGAAACCATGCGAGCCGCGCTCGACCTGGGGGTGGACATCATCAACGACATCTACGCGCTACGTTGGCCGGGTGCCGTGGAGGCCGTGGCGGCCCATCCCTCGTGCGGTGTCTGCCTGATGCACATGCAGGGCGAGCCCCTGTCGATGCAGCACAAGCCGATCTATGGTGACGTGATTGCCGAGGTGAGCATGTTTCTGGCGGATCGCGTGGTCGCAGTGCGGGGCGCGGGTGTAAGCAGCGAGCGCATCGTGATTGACCCCGGCATCGGCTTCGGCAAGACCGTCGAGCACAACCTTGCCCTGCTGGCTCGGCAGCCTGAGTTGCTGGCGCTGGGTTACCCGTTGCTCGTGGGGTGGTCACGCAAGAGCAGCCTCGGCGCGGTCACTGGTCGGCCCGTCGGTGAGCGCCTGGTGGCCAGCGCAGCGGCGGCGTTGGCCGCCGCGCAGCATGGCGCGAGGGTGCTGCGGGTGCACGACGTCGCGTCCACGGTGGACGCCCTCAAGGTGGGGCACGCAGCGGGGCTGCTGCACAATCCCGGGGCATAAAGAAGCGAAACCAACGCGACTCACAAGCGAGCGACATGAGCAGAACCTATTTCGGCACCGACGGCATCCGAGGCACCGTGGGCCAGGCACCCATCACGGCAGATTTCATGCTTCGCCTCGGCCATGCCGTGGGGCGCGTGCTCAAGGCCAAGCTGGCGCGGCCAACGGTGCTGATCGGCAAAGACACCCGCATTTCCGGCTACATGATCGAGTCTGCGCTCGAAGCCGGTTTTGCCTCGGCCGGGGTCGACGTCCTGCTTACGGGCCCTCTGCCGACCCCCGGCGTGGCCTACCTCACCCGTGCACTGCGCCTCGATCTGGGTGTGGTCATCAGCGCCTCCCACAACGGCTACCCCGACAACGGCATCAAGTTCTTCTCGGCGCGCGGCGAGAAGCTGCCCGACGAGTGGGAGCGCCAGGTCGAAGCCGCCTTGGCCCAAGCCGCGCAGTGGGTCGATTCGGCCCAATTGGGCAAGGCCAAACGCATTGAAGATGCGCGAGGGCGATACGTCGAGTTCTGCAAGAGCACCTTCGGCAATGACCTCTCGCTCAAAGGCCTGAAGATCGTGATCGATGCGGCCCATGGTGCGGCGTACCAGACCGCACCCGAAGTGTTCCATGAGCTGGGCGCCGAGGTGGTGCGCATCGGCTGCAGCCCCGACGGGCTCAACATCAACGCTGGTTTTGGCGCCACCTCGCCGGCCGCGCTGGTCAAGGCGGTGCAGGAAAACGGTGCGCACTATGGCGTGGCCCTCGATGGCGATGCCGACCGATTGCAACTGGTTGATTCGACCGGCAGGCTCTACAACGGCGACGAGTTGTTGTACGTGATGGTGGCTGACCGCCTGGCCCAAGGGCAGCGTGTTCCGGGCGCGGTCGGTACCTTGATGACCAACATGGCGGTTGAAGTTGCGCTCAAGGCCTGCGACATCGAGTTCGTGCGTGCCAAGGTGGGCGACCGTTACGTGCTGGAAGAACTAGCCGCCCGCGGCTGGCTGCTCGGCGGCGAGGGATCGGGCCACTTGTTGGCGCTTGACAAGCACACCACAGGCGACGGCACCGTGAGCGCCTTGCAGGTGCTGCAAGCCGTCAGCCGCAGTGGCAAGTCACTGGCCGAACTGCTGGCGCCGGTGACGCTGTTCCCGCAGGTGCTGATCAATGTCCGCCTTCAACCCGGGCAAGACTGGAAGGCCGCGCCCGGCTTGGCCGACGTACAAGCCCAGGTGCAACGCGAGCTGGGCGACAGTGGGCGGCTGCTGATCCGCGCCTCGGGCACCGAGCCGCTGGTGCGGGTGATGGTCGAGGCGCGTGATGCCACCCAGGCGCAGGCCTGCTCGGAGCGACTGGCCCAACTGTTCCGCCCGTGACAGGGCGTTTATGACAAACGCATGACGTCTCTGTGACCGTCACAGAGCACCAGCATGTGTCACAGCTGTGTCACATGTGACTTCTACAGTCTCACCACTCCATCAGCGAGCTCACTGGAAAGGTGCAGACATGAAATCAATCTCCGTTCAAATTGCCGCGACCACGATCACCCTCGGGTTCGCTTCTGGGGCCGCCTTGGCACAAGACGTTACCGGTGCTGGCGCTTCGTTCCCGGCTCCGCTGTACGCCAAATGGGCTGACTCCTACAACAAGGCGTCTGGCGCCCGCATCAACTACCAGTCGGTCGGCTCGGGCGCGGGTTTGAAGCAGATCCGTGGCAAGACCGTCGACTTTGGCGCCTCCGACATGCCGCTCAAAGACGAAGAGCTGCAAAAAGACGGCCTGATCCAGTTCCCCACCGTCATCGGTGGTGTGGTCCCGGTGGTCAACATCGTTGGCATCAAGTCGGGGCAGATCAAGCTCACCGGCCAGGCACTCGGCGACATCTACCTTGGCAAGATCACCAAATGGAACGACCCGGCGCTGACCGCGTTGAACCCTGGCGTGCCGCTGCCTGATGCAGCGATCTCGGTGGTGCGTCGCGCCGACGGTTCGGGTACCAGCTTCATCTTCACCAATTACCTGTCGAAGGTGAACGAAGAGTGGAAGACCAAGGTCGGCGAAGGCACGGCCGTCAACTGGCCCACGGGTGCCGGAGGCAAGGGCAACGAGGGCGTGGCCGCCTTCGTGAGCCGTCTGCCCAACTCGATCGGCTACGTGGAGTACGCCTACGTCAAGCAGAACAAGATGACCTACACCCTGTTGAAGAACAAGGACGGTAATTTTGCGACCCCCGACGACGCCAACTTCAAGGCCGCTGCGGCCGGTGCCGACTGGAACAAAAGCTTCTATCAGGTGCTGACCGAGCAGCCCGGCAAGGATTCGTGGCCTCTGACCGGCGCCACCTTCATCCTGATGCACAAGGCGCAGGACAAGCCCGCCCAGGCAGCGGCTTCGATGAAGTTCTTCGATTGGGCGTTCAGCAACGGCGATGCCGCTGCGGCCGAACTCGAATACGTGGCACTGCCCGATGTGGTGAAGAGCCTGGTGCGCAAGCAGTGGGGCGAGATCAAAGACGCTTCGGGCAAGCAAGTCGCCTTCAAGTGATCGCAGCTCTGAGCTGATCGAACGCGGTGGCGCCCGGTGAGCCGGGCCCATCGCTTGCCAATTCGGAGGAGCCGTGGCCGCTACACTTCCTGCCTCTCACTACGAGCCGGACAAGATGCAACGCTCTGACCCGCTGGGGCGCCCCCCGGAGGCCCGGCGGTCCGCGCCCTGGGCCGATACGGTCTTCTCGATGCTGGCGCATGGCGCCGCCATCCTGACCCTGCTCCTGCTGGCCGGCATCATTGTTTCCCTGCTGATCGGCGCTGCGCCTGCGATCAAGGAATACGGGCTCAGTTTCCTTTGGAACAGCGAATGGGACCCCGTACAAGACAAGTATGGCGGCCTGGTGATGATCTACGGCACGGTGATGACCTCCCTCATCGCGCTGATCATTGCCGTCCCGGTCAGCTTTGGCATTGCGCTCTTCCTCACCGAGCTGTCGCCAGGTTGGCTGCGCCGCCCGCTCGGCATCGCGGTTGAACTTCTGGCTGCCGTGCCTTCCATCGTCTACGGCATGTGGGGCCTGCTGGTCTTCAGCCCGGTGCTCTCCACCTACGTGCAGCAGCCGCTGCAGGCCTTGTTTGCCGGCGTGCCGGTACTCAGCACGCTGGTGTCGGGCGCACCGGTGGGCATCGGCATCTTGTCGGCCGGCATCATCCTCGCGATCATGATCATCCCGTTCATTGCGTCTGTGATGCGTGACGTGTTCGACGTGACGCCGACCATGCTGAAAGAGTCGGCGTATGCGCTGGGCTCGACCACCTGGGAGGTGGTCTTCAAAGTGGTGTTGCCATACACCAAGACGGGCGTCGTCGGCGGCATCATGCTCGGCCTCGGCCGGGCCTTGGGCGAAACCATGGCGGTCACCTTCGTGATCGGCAACTTCAACCAGCTCAACAGCCTGTCGCTGTTCGAGGCGGCCAACAGCATTTCGTCGGCACTTGCCAACGAGTTCGCCGAAGCGGGCGAAGGCCTGCACCAGGCCTCGCTGATCTACCTGGGCCTGGTGTTGTTCTTTATCACTTTCGTGGTCTTGTCCCTGTCCCGGCTGCTCTTGTCGCGGCTGAAGAAGGGCGAAGGAACGCGCACATGAGCAGCACCTTCATCTCATTGGACACCGCGCGCCTGGCCAAGCACCGGCGCCGCAAGACGGTGAATGCGATCGCCTTGACGCTGTCGCTCGCCGCCATGGCCTTCGGCCTGTTCTGGTTGTTCTGGATCTTGTTCGAGACCATTCGCCTCGGCGTCGGTGGCCTCACCCTCGACACCTTCACCCAGATGACCCCGCCTCCGCAAGCAGAGCGTGGTGGCCTCGCCAACGCCATCTTCGGCTCGATGGTGATGGTGGGCCTGGCCACCTTCATCGGGACTCCGATTGGTGTGCTGGCAGGCATCTACCTCGGTGAATATGGCCAGAAGACCTGGCTGGGAAGCGCCACGCGATTCATCAACGACATCCTGCTGTCGGCGCCCAGCATCGTCATCGGCCTCTTCATCTACTCGGTGGTGGTGGCGCAGGTGAAGTCGTTCTCGGCCATGGCCGGCATCCTGGCGTTGGCGCTGATCGTGATACCTGTGGTGATCCGCACCACTGAGAACATGCTGACGTTGATCCCGAACTCCTTGCGCGAGGCAGCCTACGCGCTTGGCACGCCCAAGTGGCGCGTCATCATGACCATCACGCTCAAGGCCGCACGGGCTGGCGTGATCACCGGGGTGCTGCTGGCGCTGGCACGCATTGCGGGTGAAACCGCGCCGCTCCTGTTCACCGCCTTGTCGAACCAGTTCTGGACGAACGACCTCAGCTCGCCCATGGCCAGCCTGCCGGTCACGATCTTCAAGTTTGCGATGAGCCCCTATGAGAACTGGCAGAAGCTTGCCTGGGCGGGCGTGTTTCTCATCACCCTTGGCGTGCTGGCGCTCAATATCCTCGCGCGGGTTTTCCTCCGCAACAAACACTGATCCCGGAGTTCGCAGAACATGGACACCAAAGTCGAAACTGGCGTGACCGACAAGCCCAAGCTGGCTGTGCGCGACCTCAACTTCTATTACGGCGCATTTCACGCGCTCAAGCGCATCAACCTCGATATTCCCGAGAAGAAGGTCACTGCCTTCATCGGCCCATCGGGTTGCGGCAAGTCGACCTTGCTGCGCACCTTCAACCGCATGTTCGAGCTCTACCCCGAGCAGCGCGCTGAAGGCGAGATCATGATCGACGGCGAAAACATCCTGAAGTCGAAGCATGACATCTCCTTGATCCGCGCCAAGATCGGCATGGTGTTCCAGAAGCCGACGCCGTTCCCGATGTCGATCTACGACAACATCGCGTTTGGCGTGCGCCTGTTCGAGACCCTGCCGCGTGTCGAGATGGACGAGCGCGTCGAATGGGCGCTCAAGAAGGCTGCCTTGTGGAACGAAGTGCGCGACAAGCTCAACCAGAGTGGTTCGGGCCTGTCGGGTGGTCAGCAGCAACGCCTGTGCATCGCGCGTGGCATTGCGATCAAGCCCGAAGTGTTGCTGCTCGACGAACCCTGCTCGGCACTCGACCCCATCTCCACAGGCAAGATCGAAGAGCTGATCCACGAGTTGAAGACCGACTACACCGTTGTCATCGTCACGCACAACATGCAGCAGGCAGCGCGCTGCTCTGACTACACGGCCTACATGTACCTGGGTGACCTGATCGAGTTCGGCCCCACGGCAGAGCTGTTCATGAAGCCGAAGAAGAAGGACACCGAGGACTACATCACCGGCCGTTTCGGCTGATGCGCCTGGAGCCAACATGACGGAAAAACATCTCTCAACGCAATTCGATGCCGAGCTGAGTGGTATCTCGACCCGCGTGCTCGAAATGGGCGGGCTGGTCGAATCGCAGGTGGCGCAGTCGGTCTGGGCACTCACCAATTTCAGCGGCGAAGTGGCCACCGAAGTGCTGCGCAACGAAGAGCGGGTCAACGGCATGGAAATGGAGATCGACCGCGACCTCTCGACCATCATCGCCCGCCGCCAGCCCACGGCGCGTGACCTGCGTTTGCTGATCGCCATTTCGAAGACCATCGCCAACCTCGAGCGGGTGGGTGACGAGGCCGCGCGCATTGCTCGCACGGTGCAGCGCCTCATCAACACCGGCGTGTCGAGCCGCCTGCGCCTGCCGGTGAACGACCTGGCCTACGAGGCCGAGCTGGCCGTGGCCCAGCTGCGCAAAGCGCTCGATGCGTTTGCCCGTCTTGACACCGCCAAGGCGATCGAAGTGCTCAAGCAAGACGACCAGATCGACCAGGAATTCGACGGCCTGATGCGCAAGCTCATCACCTACATGATGGAAGACCCGCGCACCATCTCGTCGAGCATCGACCTGATCTTCGTGGCCAAGGCCATCGAGCGGGTGGGTGACCACGCCAAGAACCTGGCCGAGGTCATCATCTACATCGTCAAGGGCACCGACGTGCGGCACAACCCGGTTGAGACCGTCGAATCGATGGTCAAGTGATGAGGAGTCGAGCATGAGTCAAGTCTTGGTGGTTGAGGACGAATCGGCGATTGCCGAACTGATGTCGATCAACCTGCGCCATGCCGGCTACGAAGTGGTGATCGCGACCACCGCCGACGAAGCCCTGGCGCAGGTCGACCGTGTCCTGCCCGACCTGGTGGTACTCGATTGGATGTTGCCCGGCCAGTCGGGCCTGCAGCTCGCCAAGCGCTGGCGTTCGCAAGCGCGCACGCGCGAGCTGCCGATCATCATGCTGACCGCGCGCGCTGAAGAGGCCGACAAGATTTCGGGTCTCGATGCGGGTGCCGACGACTACCTGACCAAGCCGTTTTCCACCCACGAACTGATGGCGCGCATTCGCGCCGTGCTGCGCCGCAAGGCGCCCGAGGCGCTGGATTCCGCGGTTGAAGTGGGTCTGCTCAAGCTCGACCCGGCCACACGTCGTGTCTCTCGTGAAGGGCATGAGCTACGCCTCGGCCCCACAGAGTTCCGCTTGCTGCACTTCTTCATGACCCACCCGGAGCGGGTGCACAGCCGCTCGCAGCTGCTCGACCGTGTGTGGGGTGACCACGTGTTCATCGAAGAGCGCACGGTCGACGTGCACGTCAAGCGCCTGCGCGAGGCCTTGAACCCGGTGCAATGCGCGCACATGATCGAAACCGTGCGCGGCGCGGGCTACCGGCTGACCCAACAGGTGCAGACGCTGTCTGCATAAACCTCCCATGAACTGGTTGTTGCCACGATTGCTGGCCGGCGCATTCGCCATGGCCGCGGGTGGTTTCATCGGTTATCTCGGAGGGGCGCCTCTTCAGGCGCCGGTGATCGGTGCGCTCCTTGGGGGCTCGCTCGGGGTTGGCCTGCTGGCGCTGGTCGACACGCTGCGAGGCTACCGCCTCATTCATTGGCTGAGCGGCACCCAGGAAGGCCCGGCGCCGCGAGATGCCGGCTTCTGGGGCGAGATTGGCTACCGCGTCGAGCGGTCCATCCGCAACCGCGAAAAGAGCATGGCGCTGGAGCAAACACGGCTGGCGCAGTTTCTGTCGGCCATGGAAGCCTCGCCTAACGGCGTGCTGCTGCTCGACGAAGCCGATCAGATCACTTGGTGCAACTCGATTGCCGCCGATCACTTTGGCCTCGACCCCACGCGTGACCGCCGCCAGCGCGTGACCAACCTCGTGCGTGCGCCGGCGTTTGTGGCTTACCTGCAGGCGGGGCAGTATGCCGAGCCCGTGTCGATCCCAGAGCCGCGCGGCAGAGGCACTTTGTCGGTGTTGGTGCGGGAGTACGGCGAGGGCTTGAAGCTGGTGCTCTCGCAGGACGTGACCGCACGTGAGCGCTCCGATGCGATGCGGCGCGACTTTGTCGCCAATGTCTCGCATGAGATTCGCACGCCGCTGACGGTGTTGTCGGGCTTCATTGAAACCATGAGCAGCCTGCCGCTCACTGAAGTGGAACGACGCCGCGTGCTCAGCCTGATGGGGCAACAGACGCAGCGCATGCAGACGTTGGTGAGCGACCTGCTCACGCTGGCACAACTCGAAGGCGGCCCGCGCCCGCCCAGCGATCGCTGGGTGTCGGTGGGCAAGCTGCTCAGCCAGGCGCATGCCGATGCGGTGGCACTGTCGATGGGACGCCACCAGTTCAACGTCTCCGACGCCGATGGTGCGCAACTCGCTGGCACTGAAAGCGAGTTGATGAGTTCCATCGTCAACCTGGCCACGAATGCCGTGCGCTACACCCCCGAGGGCGGTCGCATCGGCATGAGCTGGCGGGTGCGCGACGATGGGTCGGGCGAAGTGACGGTGAGCGATACCGGTATTGGCGTCGCACGCGAGCACATCCCGCGTCTGACCGAACGTTTCTACCGTGTCGATGGCAGCCGCTCGCGTGAGACCGGCGGCACGGGGCTCGGGCTGTCGATCGTCAAGCACGTGGTGCAGCGCCATGGTGGCGAGCTCGACGTTCAGAGTGAGCCGGGCAAGGGGTCGAGCTTCTGCCTGATCTTTCCGGCGGCCCGCGTGCGCATCGTCGAGCCGGCGCCAGATCCGAAGCGTTTCACACGCTCGGGCGACCAAGCTGTTTCGAACTGAGGCCGCGGGCTAGGGCTTCGGGAAGGCGCCGCCCTCACGGCGGTAGATGGCAATCACCTCTTCCTTGTCGGAAGGACGCTGCTCACGCGCCACCAGTTGCCACCCCGGGTCGACTGGCGCGCGGCGTTTGACGGTCTCGGTCAACAGCAAGAACTCGCAGCGTGTGGTGATTGCCTTGGCCAAGCCGTCGACACGATAGTCGCCAAAGTATTCGAGTGCTGCCAGTTGTGCGCGGTTCATGCCGGGTGCGGCAATGCAGGCGTCGCGTGGGACGTACTGCGACACGCGGGTGATGAGCGGCCGGTAGCTGCGGGCGTAGTCAAACAAGGGCAACCCGAGCGTCATCAGCAAAAGCCAGCACAAGGCCACGCCGCTCGCGGGCAGCACCATGCTCTTCCAAAGCGGGTGGCGGTGGCGCCCGGTGCGCCATTGCACCAGCCACAGCCAGGCTAGCGTCGCCAAGCCGGCGAGCACCAGTGCGAGCACTGAGAAGCTCGGCACAAACCCGGGCGCAAGGCGCATCACATTCGCGGCAGGCTTGGCCGGGATGCCGGTGTAGACCGACAGGTACACGACCCAGATCGCCAGCGCCCAAGCGCTGAAAAAGAAGACTGAAAACCAGTCGATCGCGGCCGCGGTGCCGCGGTGAAGCGTGGGCAGGGCGAATGCGGCAAGCACGGCCAGTGGCGGCAGCACCAGCATCAGCGCACGGTCGGAGCCCCCCATAGCGATACAGGCCATCAGGCTGACCAACGCACAACCCAGCGGCACCGCAATGTGCCGGTGCAGCAGGTGCGCACGCCAGCGCCAGAGCGTCCACAGCGCCAGCGGCCAGGCCGGCCACATGAACCACGCCAAGAGGCGAACGACGCTGAAGACATCGGTGGCATCGAAGTAACGATCGAGCCGCCACCCCCATGCGCCGAGTGCGGTCGCCACCAACGCCGCAGCGATGGCTGCAGCGATCACCCACCACACGAACTGGCGTGCCGGCGCATAGCTGGAGCGCCAGCACGAAACCGCGCCCGCAGCGGCCAGCCACATCGCGATGCTGGGTGCTCCGCTGGCGGCCAGTGCGGGCAGGGCAACCAGCATCGCAATCCTGCTTTGCCAGGGCCGGAACGGACTGGCTGAGAGCGCGTACAGAAACAGCGCCACGCTGGCCAATTGGCCTAGCTCGGGGGTGGTTTCGTGGCCCAGTTGCAGCAGGCCAAGCGAGGCGATCAGGGCCAGCAAGGCCCCATCGGCAATGGCACGGGCGTAGTCGACGGGGCTTGCTTCGCCGCCAAAGGCAAATGGCACCGGCTGCGCCGCGTCGGTGCGCGCCAGGTGGTAGGTGCTGTACCAGGTGAGCAAGAAGCTCAGGCCCAGCAGCATGGCGAACGGGATGCGCGCCGCCAACTCGGGTGCGATCAAACCACCAGACAACTTGATGAAGATGGCGCCAAGCCAGTAGGGCAGCAGGGCTGCATCGGCCGGCAAGCCGCCGACCATCGGCGACAGCCATGGGGTGTGCCCCTGGGCGATGTTGACCATGTAGCCGAAGGCGGTGAGGTCGGCGTTTTTCCAGGGGTCTCGGCCAAACAGGCCGGGCAGCAGGTAGGCCGCGCAGAACAGAAGCAGCGCCAGCCGCGGCAACCGGCGCGCCGCACGTTCGGTGACCAGGGCAGGGTTGGGAGTGTTCAAGATGTCACGGTATTGAGCAGACGGCGATGATGCAGCAACTTGACCGAGGCTTCGTGCAGAGCAACAAAAAAGGCAGCCGAAGCTGCCTTTGATGATGCGCGGTGAGGCGCTTATTTTTTGAGGTGCGCAAACTTGTTGCGGAACTTCTCGACACGGCCGCCGAGCGAGTCGACGCTCTTTTGCGTGCCGGTGTAGAAGGGGTGCGACTCGCTGGTGGTTTCCAGCTTGAAGAGCGGCACTTCACGGCCATCGTCCAGCTTGGTCATTTCTTTGCTCTGAGCGCAGGAGCGCGTCACGAACTTGAAACCGTTGGACAGGTCGACGAAGCACACGTCGCGGTAGTTGGGATGAATGCCGTCTTTCATGGGGTAGCCTCTTCGCTGGTGAGTGCTGGGAGCCACGCCAAACCCTTTGGCGCACTTTCCAGAATGCGGAAAACCCGCGATTATGCCACGGTGGGCTTGGCTGTCAGCCGCCGCGCCTCATCATGTCGAAGAAATCGTGGTTGTTCTTCGTGGATTTCATCTTGTCGAGAATGAACTCCATCGCCTCGATTTCGTCCATCGGATAGAGCAACTTGCGAAGGATCCAGGTCTTTTGCAGGATTTCGGGCTGCAGCAGCAGTTCTTCGCGGCGGGTGCCGCTCTTGTTGATCAGGATCGACGGGTAGACGCGCTTCTCGGCCATGCGGCGGTCGAGGTGGATTTCGCAGTTGCCGGTGCCCTTGAACTCTTCGTAGATCAC
>JACMKJ010000390.1 GCA_014380155.1 Rhizobacter sp.
ATTCGAGCGGGGGTGGCGGTGGCCTGATCCTGGTGCCTGCGCTGTTCGCCATGTTTCCCACCACCCACCCAGCCACGTTGTTTGGCGTGAACAAGGGGGCCTCGGTGTGGGGCACCGCAGCGGCCACATGGCAGTACGCGCGCCGAGTCAACATGCCGTGGCATGCCCTGCTGCCCGCCGCTGCGGTGGGCTTTGTGGGTTCCATGGCCGGCGCCTGGACGGTGACCATCATCTCGCCCGATTTCCTGCGCCGTGCGTTGCCCCTGGTGCTGGTGCTCGTGCTGGGCTACACGCTGGCGCGCAAGGATCTGGGTCGCCACCACGCGCCGCGCTTCAGCGGCCGGCAAGAAGCCGCTGCCGCCTGCGTGCTGGGACTGACCATCGGCTTCTACGACGGCTTCTTCGGCCCCGGCACCGGCAGCTTCTTCGTCTTCCTGTTCGTGCGACTGCTGGGCTACGACTTTCTCAACGCCAGCGCCAGCGCCAAGCTGCTCAACACCGCCACCAACATCTCGGCGCTGACCTTGTTCGCCTTCACCGGCCATGTGTGGTGGCACATCGCGGTGGTGATGGCGGTGGCCAACGTGGTGGGCAGCCTGCTCGGCACGCGCCTCGCGCTGAAACACGGCGCGGGTTTTGTGCGGGTGGTCTTCATCGCCGTGGTGTCCGCGCTGATTCTGAAGACCGGCTACGACGCCTTCTTGCGCTGAATGTCACCGCGCAACTGTTTCGCGTAGTCGCGGAAGTCGACCTCCAGCGTGTAGCGCGCCGAGCCCACATAACGCTCCGCCTGGTGGCGGTGGTGGCGGGTGATCTCGGCGTGCATCGTGCGGGTGTCGGGCAGCTGGGTCTGGCCGGAAAGCACGGAGGCGACCCAGCGCGCCTGGATCTCCACCAGCGGAATCGTCGGCCCGATCGGTTGCACCAGGCCCACGAAAAACAGTCCTGGCAATGCGGGCGGCAACATGCGGCGGTACAGCGCCACCTTGCCATCCGTCACCTCGAACAGCTCGGGCGCGATGAACGGGAAGCTCGTGCGGTAACCAGTGGCGTAAATGATCGCGTCGATGGGCGCCGTGCTGCCGTCGTCAAACGCCACCTGCGTGCCTTGCAGCTCGCGCACATTGGGCTTGATGCGGATCCAGCCGTGGCCCACATACGGCAGCAGCTCCTGGCTGAGGGTGGCGTGCTCCTGCCAGATGGCGTGTTTCGGGCGCGGCACGCCGTAGCGTGCCTGGTTGCCCACCGCCAGGTAGGCGAAGCGCTGCACCAGCATGCGCGCCAGCCGCGTGGGCAGGTGCCACTTGCGCATGAAAAACGACGACCAGCGGTCGATGGGCACGCCCATGATGTATTTGGGCATCACCCACGCGCTGCGCCGCGTCGACAAGTGCGTACTCTTGGCCGACTTGCAGACGTCGACCGCGATGTCGACGGCCGAGTTGCCGATGCCCACCACCAGCACGTGTTTGTCCTTGAAAGGCTCGGCGGTGCGGTAGTGGTGCGAGTGCATCGCCAGGCCGCTGAAGTGTCCAGTGAACTCGGGCAGTCGCGGGTCCCACAGGTGGCCGTTGGCGACCAGCACGGCGCGGTAGCGTTTCACTTCGCCACTCTGAAGGCGCACGTTCCAGCTGCCGTCGCCGGCCGGGCGCACGTCTTCCACCCGGGTGTTGAAGCGGATGTGCGGCAACACGCCGGCGCGCTCGGCATAGGCTTCGAGGTAGTCCATCACCTCGTAGTGCGAGAGGAAGTCGGGATACGTGTCGGGGATCGGAAAGTCCGAGTAGCCGAGGTTGTTGCGGCTGGTGTCGATGTGCAGGCTGCGGTAGGCCGACGACAGGCCGTTGTCGTTCTCGTAACGCCACATGCCGCCGATCCGCGAGCCGATCTCGAAACACTCGAAGTGAACGCCTTGTTCCTTCAGCGCCTTGGCCAGGGCGACGCCGGAGGAGCCGGCGCCGATGATGCACACCGGCAGCAGGGGGTCAGTCACGGAAACGGCTTTCGAGGTAGGCGGTGACGATGTCGGCGACGTGGCGGTCGGCCTGCAGCCCGAGGCTCAGCGACAGCGCCGAGGTAAAGGCGCGTGGCCAGCCGTCGACGATGCTTTGCATCTGCGCATCGGGCTGCCACACGGTGCGGCCGCTCGCGCCACGCCGCTGCACCGCGGCAGCGATCTCGGCCGGGGTGACGGTGAGCGAGGGCAGGTTCATCACCCGCGTCGGCCCGAAGCGGTCGGCCGGCAGGGCGTGCAGTGCGAGAAAGCTGTCGACCACACATTGCACCGAGGCCACCGGAAAGCGCGTGTCGGCCGCCAGCGGGCAAACCGCATCACGCCCGTTCAGCGGCTCGCGGATCAGCGCGGCGATGCGATCCGAAACGCTGCCACTCGCCGGTCCCGGGTGCGTCAGCACGACGGGCAGGCGCAGCACCCGGCCGTCGATGAAACCGCGGCGTGTGCAGTCGTTGATCAGCAGCTCGGCCATCGCCTTGTGCGCGCCGTATGAGGTTTGCGGCGTCTGCGCCACGTGGTCGTCGACCGTGTCGGGCAGCGGGCCGCCGAAGGTGGAGATGGAACTCGCGAACACGAAACTCGGCGGCTGGGCCTGGGCTCGGCAATGCGCCAGCAGCTGCATCAGCGCCTGCACGTTGACGGCCAGGCCGCGTGCGAAGTCTTGCTCCGCGTCGAGCGTCAGCGTGGCGGCGAGGTGAAACACCGCGTCGACCGGCCGGGCGAACAGCCGCTGCATGAAAGCGGCGTCGCAGATGTCGCCCTGCAGACCCCCCGCAACAGGTCGGTTGTCGGCCAGCAGCAGCTCGGTGATCGGCTGGCCGCGCAAGGTGCCGCGTTGGCGCAGCGTGGCCGCCAGATGCGAGCCGATGAAGCCCGCCGCACCGAGCAGCAGGACCCTCATCAACCGGTGTAGCTGAAGCTGCGGTAGGTGGAGATCAGGCGCTGGTACGCCGAAATCGCGCGCTCATGCACCTGCGGGTCGCGCACGAAGCGGGCGTCGTGCAAGAAGCCGATCATCAGGCTGTTGATCTCGAAGGTGAGTTGGTTCGGGTCGGTGTCGGGCCGCAGGTGGCCTTCTTCGATGCACAGGGTGATGGTGCGCTTGAGCTGCCCGCGCCAGGTCATCACCCATTCGAGCAGCTGGTCGCGCAAGCCGCTCTCCAGGTGGTCCAGGTCGAAGGCGGCGGTGGTGTGCAGGCCGCCGGCCATGGCGTTCTCGCCGGTGCCCCGGCCGATCCACAGCCGCATGATGGCGTTCAGCCGCGGCAGGCCACGCGGCTCGCTCAGGGTGGGCAGAAAGACGTTTTCCGCAAAGATGCGGCCGTATTCGGCCAGCACCTTGGTCTGCAGCGCCTCGAGCGAGCCGACCCGGGCAAAAACGCCGCTCTTGCTGATGTTCATGCGCTTGGCCACTTCGCCCAGCGTGACGGCGGCCAGGCCCTCGACCACCGCGATGCGCAAGGCGGCCTGAATGATGGATTGCAGTGTCTGTTCGCTTTTGGCGAGCTTGATGGTCATGTTGGCGACCTCTTTTCCCTGAAGAGGGCCAGTATATGAAGGGATTCGCACGGCCGTGTTAGTGGTTTCCGAACCGCTTTGTTGGCCTGGATATGCGGGGCTGTTTGATCGATCATCGGGGCCTCTGCTGGGTAGCATGTTCTTTGAGAAGTACTGACCACCACGGACACCGCCATGCCTGTCGACCCCAAACTCCGCTCGTTGAACATTGACGTGCCCGCCCAGCCCGAGGTGCTGGTCAAGCTGTCTCTGCTGCTGGCCGAAGACGACGTTGACCTGCCCACCCTGGGCCGGCTGGTCGAGGCGGACATGTCGCTCGCTGCCGCGGTGATGAAGGCCGTCAACTCTTCGCTCTATGGCCTCAAGGGCCGGGTGCAGAGCGTGCAGCAGGCGGTGATGTACCTGGGCACCCGCGAGGTGGCGGCGGTGACCTTCGAATTTGGCCTGCGCGCGGTGTTCCCGGCCGCGCCCGAGCTCGACGCCGTGTGGCAGCGCGCCAGCGTGCGCGGCCTGCTGATGGGCCGCATCGGACAGGCGCTGAGTGTCGACCCCTGGGGCGCGCACTCGGCCGGCCTGTTTGAAGAATGTGGCAAGGCGGTGCTGTTCAAGCACGCGCCGGAGGTTTACCGGCCCATGCTGCAGACCTCGGCCAACGACACCGAGCTGGTCGAACGCGAATACGAAACCTTTGGCGTGAGCCACGACGCGCTGGGTGCCTCGCTGTGCGAAAGCTGGGGCCTTGGGCCCGCGGCGGTCGCCAGCGTGCGCCACCACGTGCGCGTCAACGCCCTGCGCCAGCTGCCGGCACAAGCGCCGCGCCGCTCGATCTGTGCGCTGTCGGCCCTGGCCAATGCGCTGATGACCGACCCCAGCACGCTGGAAGAAGTGGCCCAGGCGGTTGCGCCGCAGGCCATGCTGGACCAGACGCTGGTGCTGCGCGGGGCACGCAAGGTCCAGCAACAAATCGAAGACGCCGCTGTGCGGGGCTGAGCTTCAAACCCGGCGGGTTGTTTCCCGCACGATCAGTTCGAGCGGCGGCAGGATCACTTCTTCACTGGTGTGGCCCAGCATGTTCAGAAGCGCGTGCGCTGCGAACAAGCCCATCTCGTAGATCGGCTGGCGCACGGTGGTGATGGGCGGCGTCAGGTAGGCGGCGGCCGGCAGGTCGTCCACCCCCACCAGCGACAAGTCATCAGGCACGCGCACGCCGCGGCGGTACATCGCCACCCGCGCGCCGAAGGCCGTCTGGTCGTTGGCGGCAAACACCGCGGTGAACGGGTGGCCGCCGTCGAGCAGGCGGTTCATCGCCAGCAGCCCGCCGCTTTCGAGAAAGTCGCCTTGCACGATCAGCTCGGGCACCACCTCGAGGCCCGACTCGGCGTGTGCCCGCTGGTAGCCGGCGAGGCGCTCGGTGGCGTCGAAGTGGTCGCGCGGGCCGGCGATGTGGGCGATGCGCTTGTGGCCGAGGCTGAGCAGGTGGCGGGTGGCGATGTAGCCACCGTGCTCCTGGTCGAGCTGGCGGCTGCGCACGTTGGGTGCGTCGAGCTGGCGGCCGGTCACCACGATCGGCTGGTGGCGCGCGAACTCGACGATCTGCGAGTCATCGAGGTGGCCGGTCAGGATCACCAGGCCGTCGATGCGGCGCGCCAGCAGCAGGCGGATGCGCTCGGCCTCTTCTTTCGCGTTCCAGTGGCCGCTCACGATGATGGGCGCGTAGCCGGTGCCGGCCAGGCCTTCTTCGATGCCACGCATGGCGCGGTTGAAGAACGGGCTCTCGATGTCTTGCGTGAGGATGCCCACCGTCATGGTGGTGCCGGTCTTCAGGCTGCGCGCAAACAGGTTGGGCTTGAAGTCGAGCAGGCGGATCGCGTTTTCGACCGCGGTGCGCTTGTCGGAGGCCACCCGCGCGGTGCCGTTGAGGATGCGCGAGACCGTGCTCGGCGACACGCCGGCCACCCGTGCCACGTCCAGCAGCGTCACCGTTTCAGGCAGAGCGGGGGCGGCGCTCAAGGGGTCGAGGGGCTGGGTCACGGCGCGGGGGTCGGGAAACGTTGGCAAGGCAAGCCGTGATTCTGCATGGCGATGAAGTCATGATAACGTTTTCAAGGAGCCGATGTGCCGGCAACGACCCGCACCCCACCCTGGAGACAACCATGAAGACACTTTTCGCCTTGGTGGCCGCTTGTTGCGGCCTGTTGGCCACTGCCCCGGTCAGCGCCTGCAGCTTCGAGCAGCCGGCGCAGGCGCGCGCCGAGAGCTGCAACCGGCTGCTCGCGCGCAGCATCAACTTCGGCAACATGCTCGACCACGCCCGCGAGGGCATGGCCGGCCCGGCCCTTCGCGACGAGTTCATCGCGCTGACGGCCCAGGCCGGCTTCACCGCCATCCGCCTGCCGATCCGCTGGGACGCGCAGGCCGCCCACAAACCGCCCTACACCATCGACCCCGAGTTCTTCTCGCGCATCGACGGCGTGGTGAAACTCTCGCTCGCCCAGGGCCTGGCCATCGTGCTCGACATGCACCACTACACCGCGATGATGAGCGAGCCCGACGCCGAGCGCGCGCGCTTCCTCGGCCTGTGGAAGCAGGTGGCCGAGCACTACCGCGACGCGCCGGCGACCGTGATCTTCGAGGTGCTCAACGAGCCGAATGCCAAGCTCACCCAGGCGAAGTGGAACGACGCGCTGGCCGCCGTGCTGCCGGTGATCCGCGCCAGCAACCCGCATCGCACGCTGATCGTCGGCGGCTCGGAGTGGAACAACCGCAAGATGCTGGAGACGCTCGCGCTGCCCAAAGACGACCGCAACCTGATTGCCACCTTCCACTACTACGAGCCGATGGCGGTCACCCACCAGGGCGCCGAATGGGTGAGCGGCGCGGCGGCCTGGGCCGGCACCACCTGGCGCGGCCGTCCGAGCGAATTGCGTGAACTGCGCGAAGCCTTCGACGCGGTGGCCGAATGGGCCAGGCGTGAGCAGCGACCCGTCTACCTCGGCGAGTTCGGCGCTTACTCCAAAGCCGATGCCGCCAGCCGCATCGCCTGGACGCGCGCGGTTCGCGAGCACGCCGAGGCGCGCGGTTTTGCCTGGGCCTACTGGGAGCTGGCGGCGGGTTTCGGGGTGCTGGAGCCGCGGGCTTTGACCTGGCGCCAGCCGCTGTTGAGCACCTTGTTGCCGGCCGCGCCACGCTGACCTTCTCAGCGACCCCGTGATTTCCCTAGGTTCCGACCGTTTGGGGGTTTTCCGTGTTGACACTGTCCTGCCATGCGGTTGAAATCCGCTCCGTTGTGAAATCGATTTCACATGAAATCGGATTACAGCCCGGCTCTCGGGCCGAGGCAGCGCCACCAGGGGTAAACCTGGGTCGAAAGACAAGGCTGCTGCCCCGAACGCTGGCCCGGCGGTGCATGTGATGTGGTTACACCTGCGCCCATTCATGAAAACGTTGCCAGAAACGGCGATGAACCAGACGTCAACCATGACGAGGAGACAGACATGAAAAAACTGACCCAGCCCATGCTGCTCGCGGTGGCCGCCCTGGTGGCCTTCGGTGCGCAAGCCCAGACCAAGGTGACCATCACGGTCGCCTCGTTCCCTGACCTCGACCGCGGCGTCAAGGCCGCGATCCCGCTGTACCAGAAGCTCAACCCGAACGTCGAGATCAAGCTCGCCACGCTCGCCTACCCCGACCACCACACCGCGATGACAACCGCGCTGGCCACCGGCGCCAACCTGCCTGACGTGATGGCGGTCGACAACGACTTCATCGGCAAGTTCGCCGAGTCCGGCGGCCTCGAAGACCTGGGCAAGGCGCCGTACAACGCCATGCAGTACCGCAGCCAGGTGGCCAAGTTCAGCTACCCGCAGGCGATGAGCGTGGGCGGCATGCTGGCCGCGATGCCGGTCGACATCGGCCCGGGCGCGCTCTTCTACCGCAAGGACCTGACCGACAAGGCCGGCGTCACCGAGGCCGACCTCACCAAGAGCTGGGAGTCGTACATCGAAGCCGGCAAGAAGGTGAAGGCCGCCACCGGCGCCTACATGCTGGGCAACGCGGTCGACATCAAGGACATCGTGATCCGCTCCGGCCTGAAAGACGGCGAAGGCGCGTACTTCGACAAGAAGGGCCAGCCGCTCGTCACGTCGGCGCGTTTCGTCAAGGCCTTCGAGCTGGCCAAGGCCGCACGTGTGGCCGGCATCGACGGCAAGATCGGCGCCTGGTCCAACGAATGGACCGAAGGCTTCAAGCGCGACAAGATCGCCTCGCAGATGATGGGCGCCTGGCTCAATGGCCACCTGACCAACTGGCTGGCCAAGGAGTCGGCCGGCAACTGGCGCTCGGCCCAGCTGCCCAACGGTTCGTTCGGCTACTGGGGCGGCTCGTTCTACGCCATCCCGAAGAAGGCGCAGAACAAGGCCGCCGCCTGGGACTTCATCAAGTTCCTCACGCTCAACAAGGAAATGCAGATCGAGTCCTTCCGCAAGCTCGACGCCTTCCCATCCTTGATCGCGGCGCAGAACGACCCGTTCCTCGACGAACCCATCGTCTACCTGGGCGGCCAGAAGGCCCGCCAGCAGTGGAAGGTGGCGGCCGACAAGATCCAGGCGATCGCCGTCGACAAGTACGACCCGGTGGCCAAGGACGTGGTCAACGCCGAGCTGGAAAAAGTGCTGGAGCAGAACAAGGACATCAAGACCGCCTTGGCCGATGCCCAGACCGCGCTGAAGAAGCGCGTGCGCCGCTGATCCACCCACCCATGCCCTGCCGCGGCGCGTGAGCGCCAAAGCGGGGCAGCCTCCGATGCCACCGCCGAACGCGCCAGCCATCATGCAGGCCATGTCAGAACCCATCCCCCAAACCGCGCAGGAGAACGCCGCAGCGCCCGTGCGGCGCAAGAAGCGCTTCGCGTTCCGCGACATCGCGCCCTACGTGTTCATCAGCCCGTTCTTCGTGCTGTTCTGCGTGTTTGGCCTGTTCCCGTTGCTGTTCTCCATGTACCTCTCGTTCCACCGCTGGGAGCCGGCGGCCGGCTTTGCGGCGATGAACTGGGTGGGGCTGGAGAACTACTGGTACGTGATCACCGACGACGAGTGGTTCCACAAGTCGCTCTACAACACGGTGTGGATGTCGATCGTCTCGGGCGTGCCGCAGCACGCGGTGGCGTTGCCGCTGGCGTTCTTCTTGCACCGTGCATTCGGCCGCTGGCGCAACGCAGTGGTGGGCATCTACTTCCTGCCCTTCATCACCTCCAGCGTGGCGATCTCGCTGGTGTTCTCGACCCTCTTCTCGCGTGACTACGGCGTGGTCAACGCGAGCATCACCGCGCTCTCGCAGTGGCCGGTGCTCAGCTGGTTCCTGCCCGCGACCGTGATCGACTGGGGCCAGCCGCAGTACACCAAGTGGATGATCTCCTTCGTGGTGTTCTGGCGCTACGTGGGCTGGAACGTGGTGCTCTACCTCTCGGCCATCCAGACCATCCCGAAAGACCTGTTCGAAGCCGCCACCATGGACGGCGCCAAGCCGGTGCAGCAGTTCCGCCACGTCGTGCTGCCCTTGTTGCGGCCGATGATCTTCTTTGCCGTCACGCTCACCATCATCGGCAACCTGCAGCTGTTCGAGGAGCCCTTCATCCTGACCGGCGGCACCGGTGGCATCGACCAGGCCGGCAAGACGGCGGCCATGCACATGTATGCCACCGCCTTCGTCGACGGCGACTTCGGCACCGCGTCGAGCATCGCCTGGCTGCTGTTCATGCTGATCGCCGGCGTGACCTGGCTCAACAACCGCGTGCTCGGCCAACGCGAGGAAAAAGCATCGTGAGCGCCTTCAAGGTCGGCCCGGGCCAGCTGAGCGCCTACGCCATCGTGCTGGCCGGAGCGGTGCTGATGCTCGCGCCGTTCTATTTCATGTTCGTGTTCGCCACCCACTCCGACCGCGAGATCCTCTCGTTGCCGCCGCCGGTGTGGTTCGGTAATCATTTCATCGACAACCTCAAGCTGCTGCTCGAGCGCCTGCCTTACTTCTGGCACAACCTCGGCTGGAGCCTCTACGTCGCGCTCGCCGTGACCGCCGCCAACCTGCTGCTGTGCTCGCTCGCGGGTTATGCGTTTGCGATGTACGAGTTCAAGTACAAGCGTCAGCTGTTCGTCTTCGTGATGGGCACCATGCTGCTGCCGAGCTTCGTGGGCATGATCCCCACCGCGCTCACCATGAGCTGGCTCGGCTGGATGAACGAACCCAAGGCCCTCATCGTGCCCGGCGCGTGCGGCGCACTGGGCATTTTCATGATGCGCCAGTACATCACCTCCGCCATCCCGCGAGACTTGCTCGACGCGGCGCGCATCGACGGCTGCAGCGAGTTCGGCGTCTACTTTCGCATCGTGTTGCCGCTCATCGGGCCGGCACTCGGCACGCTCGGCCTGGTCACCTTCATCGGCTCGTGGAACAACTTCATGGGCCCGCTGATCGTGATGCGCGACATGGAGATGTACACCGTGCCGCTCGCACTGCGCGCGCTGCAAGGCACCGGGCAAACGCCCTGGGGCGCCATCAGCGCGGGCTCGTCGATCGCGGTCGTGCCGCTGCTCGTGATCTTCACGCTGGCTTCGCGCCGGCTCATCGAAGGGCTGACCGCTGGTGCGGTCAAGGCCTGATCCGTTTCCACTTTGTATTCAACTTCCACACAAGGACGCGACGCGTGACCCAGCAGAAATTTCCCCCCGGCTTTGTGTGGGGCGTCGCCACCAGTGCCTACCAGATCGAAGGCGCGGCCAACGAAGACGGCCGTGGCAAGTCGATCTGGGACACCTTCTCCCACACCCCCGGCAACACCTTCCAGGGCCACACCGGTGACGTCGCCTGCGACCACTACCACCGCTACCCGCAAGACATCGAGCTGATCGCCGGCCTGGGCGTCGACGCCTACCGTTTTTCGATCGCCTGGCCGCGTGTGCAGCCTGCCGGACGGGGCGCATGGAATCAAAAAGGCCTCGACTTCTACGACCGCCTGGTCGACGGCCTGCTGGCCAAGGGCATCGCACCGCACGCCACGCTCTACCACTGGGACTTGCCGCAAGCCCTGCAAGACGAGGGCGGCTGGGGCTCGCGCGACACTGCTGACCGCTTCGCCGATTACGCCGACGTGATGGGCCAGCGCCTGGGCGACCGCCTGGCCACGTTGAGCACGCACAACGAGCCCTGGTGCACCGCGCACCTGGGCCACCGCATCGGCCAGTTCGCCCCCGGTGCGCGCGACCCTGCGCTTGCCATCCAGGTAGCGCACCACCTGCTGCTCTCGCACGGCAAGGCGCTGCTGGCCATGCGTGCGAGTGGCGTGAAAGCGCTGCTGGGCATCGTGCTCAACCAGTCGTCGGTCACGCCAGCCACCGCCAGCGCCGCCGACGCCGCCTTGGCCGAACGCGAGTACGCGCTCTTCGTGCGCTGGTTCATGGACCCGATCTTTCTCAAGCGGTATCCCACGGCACCCGGGGTGAGCATTTATCCGGTCGCTCATGAAAACGATTTCGATGTGATCGCGCAGCCGCTCGACTTCCTCGGCATCAACTACTACACCCGCATCTGGGCCAGCAGTGAGGAGCCGCCGCGCCCCGCGCCCAACCTGCAAGGTGCCAGCGACATGGGCTGGGAAAACTACGCCCAGGGCCTGACCGAGCTGCTGCTGCAAGACCACCGCGACTACAAGCTGCCGCCGGTCTACATCACCGAAAACGGCACCGCCTGCGCCGACCTGCTGATCGACGGGCGTGTGAACGACGCCGACCGCATCGAGTACATGCGCAGCCACCTCGAAGCGATCCGCGCCGCGATGGAAGGTGGGGTCGATGTGCGTGGCTTCTTCTACTGGAGCCTGCTCGACAACTACGAGTGGAACTCGGGCTACGACAAGCGCTTCGGACTGATCCACGTCGACTACGAAACGCAGACACGCACCCCCAAAGACAGCGCCGGCTGGTATCGCAGCTTCATCCAAAGGAACCGCTGACATGGCCGCCCTCACCCTGCGCAACATCCGCAAACGCTACGACAACGACACCGAGGTGATCCGCGGCATCGACCTCGACATCGCCGACGGCGAGTTCAGTGTCTTCGTCGGCCCCTCGGGCTGCGGCAAATCAACCTTGCTGCGCATGATCGCGGGGCTGGAAGACATCACCGACGGCGACATCCGCATCGGTGGCGACCTCATCAACGACATACCGCCCGCACAGCGCGGCGTGGCGATGGTCTTCCAGAGCTACGCGCTTTACCCGCACATGACGGTGGCCGAGAACATGGGCTTCGCGCTCAAGCTCGCCGGCCAGTCGAAAGACGAAGTCAAGAACGCGGTGGGCCGCGCCGCCGAGATTTTGCAGATCACGCACCTGCTGGCGCGCAAGCCCAAGGCGCTGTCGGGCGGGCAACGCCAGCGTGTGGCCATCGGCCGCGCCATCGTGCGCAAGCCGCGGGTGTTCCTGTTCGACGAGCCGCTGTCGAACCTAGACGCCTCGCTGCGGGTGCAGATGCGCATCGAGCTCTCCAAGCTGCACAAGGAAATCGGCAACACCATGGTCTACGTCACCCACGACCAGGTGGAGGCGATGACGCTGGGCGACCGCATTGCGGTCTTCAACGCCGGGCGCATCGAGCAGGTGGGCCCACCGATGCAGCTCTATGCGCAACCGGCCAACCAGTTCGTGGCGGGTTTTCTCGGCTCGCCGCGCATGAACTTCATCGCCTGCACCGCCGACGCGGGGCGGGGCGCGCAAATCGAGTTGCGTGTGGACCAGGCCGGCACCGTCACGCTGCCCGGCCGCTGCCCGGCGCACGAATCCGGCCCGCTGGTGCTGGGCATCCGCCCGGAGCACCTCGCGCTCACGCGCAGTGGCGACGGCCTGGCCGCGCGCATCGACCTGCTCGAACACCTGGGCGACTCACTCATCGTGCACGCCAGCCTGCGCGGCAGCAGCAACACCGTGTCGCTGCGCCTGCCCGCTGGTGAGCCCGGCTTGAGCGCGGGGCAAGACATCGGGCTGATGCCGCTCGCCGAGCACGCCCTGCTCTTCAACGACAGTGGCCAGGCGCTCGCGCTGCACTGACGTCGACAAGGAAAGACCACCACCGAACAACGCGCGCAAGCGCCCACCCGTTTTGGCCACCCCTTCAGGCCAAAAGCCGCCCCTCAAAAGGCGAACGACCCCCCAACCTAACGGAGACAAGGAGACACCCATGAAAACGAAGCCTCTGATCATCGCCATGGCGCTTGCAGGCGCCGCCTCTTCGGCACTGGCTGCACCGCCCATCGAGTTTTCCGGCTACATGCGCGCCGGTGTGGGCATCAACGCCGCTGGCGGCAACCAGGTCTGCTTCGGCCTGGCCGGCGCCGACACCAAGTACCGCCTCGGCAACGAGTGCGACTACGTCATCGAGCCCACGTTCGACGCCAAGCTGGCTGAGTACGAAGGTTCCGACTGGCATGTGCGCGTGATGCCCAGTGTCTACAAGGCCTGGGACTCGGGCCAGGGTGCGTATATCGACTCAAGCGGCGCTGCGCGCAATCTGGGCACCGGCCCCGACACGCTGACCACCCGCTTCGGCCAAATCTACGCCTACGGCAGCAACATCTCGCAGTTGGCCAACGGCCGTGTCTGGGCGGGCCGCCGCTTCTACAACCGCCTGCAGACCGGCATCAACGACCAGTTCCTGGAGAACAACGACGGTAACGGTGCCGGCATCGAAGACATGGACCTGGGCGTCGGCAAGCTGAGCATTGCCTTCATGATGGATCCGAACTACGGCGTGCGCGATCCGCTGGACCCGGAGGGCCGTGCGGTCACCAACAACCGCTTCTCCCTGCCGATCCGCATGACGGGCATCAAGGACTTCCCGAACGGGGAACTGGCGATCTACGTCACGCCGTCCAAGCAGCTGAAGAGCGATGATCAGTCGACGGGTACGCCCATCGAACCGGCCTCGACGCCCAGCGGCCTGGCGGTGGGTGTCTACCAGACGATGAATGGCCTGATCCTCGGGGGCAATACCTTGATCGGCGTGAAGCACGACAAGGAAGGCGAATCGAAGAACACGCGCGTGGTGTTCCAGCAAAGTGCCAATTTCGGTGCCACGGCGGTGGACTTCATCACTGAGTACCGCGTGGCCAAGCGTGCCGCGGAAGCCGGCAACAAGTGGTTCACCGTCGGTGCGCGTGCCGATACCTGGCTCGGTGGCCCGTTCCGTTTCCTGGCAGAAGCTGGTCATGATCAGGTCAAGCCTGAGAACGGTGGCGAGAAGCTGAACATGACCAAGCTCACCGCTGCGGTGGCCGCTTCTGCCGGCAAGGAAGCCGGATCGCGACCGACGATTCGTCTGTTCGTCACTCACGCCGTGTGGAACGAGGCTGCACGCTTGAACCTGAGCGGCAACACCAAGGCGGTCTTCGGCGACAAGAAGGCCGGTACATCGGTCGGCGTCCAGGCAGAAGCCTGGTGGTGAAAACGGCCCGGGCTGCGCCAAGGGGCAGGCTTTGCCGCGGTTGGGGGATCGTGTCTTGCCACATACCCCAAAACGCAGCCCGAGCCGCGGTGACAGAGTGCTCATGCCTCTGTTGCCACGTAGTCACCGCCGTGTGATCAGCAGGCTGACCACGGCGGCGGCTTGATGTCAGAGCGTTGGCCTGGCCCGCAAGGCCAGGCCTTTTTTCAGCGGCAAGAATCGGTCGGTGCGACGACTGCCCAGTACACGTCGTACAACGACTTCTCGCCGCCAGGCAGCGTGAACGCCAGTCGGTGCAGCGGCAAGGGCCCGGGCAGCTGCTCCGGGACTTGGCTGTAGACATACACCGCGCCTGCGCGCGTCAGGTCGGCCAGGTCGACCCAGGGCGAGCGCTCGAGCGAAGCCGTCTCGAACACCACCGGGTTCTGGCCCGAATACACCGACACCATGCCGGCTTCGTAGGTGCCGCCCACCACGTAGCGCAGCGGGCACGAGGTGGCTTGCTTCCACGACAGCATCACCGCGCCGGCCAGTGTCTGCGCCGGGTAGAACTGGTCGGGCCGCTCGCGTTTGGCGAGCGTGCGCGGGTCCCACACCGAGCGAGAGTAGGTCACCAGGCCGAGCGTGTGGGTCACGAGCGCCAGCACCAGCAGACGCGTGGCCGCTTGCGGCCCGAAGCGCCGCAACTGCCAGGCCAGCCACAGGCTCACGAACTGCATCGACTGGAAGCCCCAATGGTCTTGCAGGCGCACACCTTGCGCGAGGCACAGCACGGCCAGCACCACCAGCGGCCAGCCCAGCAGGCCCAGCAGCCAGGCCTGTCGTTCGCGTTCGTTGGCCGCGCCGTCGACGGAGGCTGCCGCTGGCGTCTTGCGCATCCACCGTGCCAACACGCCGATGCACAACAGCGGCCACAGCAGCATGCGCAGCTGCAGCGCGCTGAACGACAGCAGCTTGCGCACGCGGCCCAGCATGTCGAGCTGCTGCACCGTGCTCGACGCGTACTTGAGCGTCACGAAGTCATGGTTCACCACCCACAGCACGTGTGGCGCAAACACCGCCAGCGCCACGCTCACCGCCATCAGCAGGCCGAGCAGCTTGTCGCGCTCGTGCAGGTGACCGGCGCGCCACAGCGCGATGATCACGCCCACCAGCGGTATGGCCGACTGGTACTTGGTCAGCATCGCCAGCCCGCCCACCAGGCCCAGCCCCAGCCACCAGCGCAAGATCCAGATCGACCCCATTTGGCGCCTGGAAGCCTGCAGTGCCAACCACGCGGCGGCAGCGATGCAGCACATCATCACCGAGTTGTGGTTGAGCATCTGCCCCTTCCAGCTGAAGGACCAGTGCAGGCCCCACAACACGATGGCGAGCGACGCGAGGCGCGCACCGAGCAGCTCACGCGCCAGCAGCCAGGTGAACAGCGCAGTGCCGGCGAGCATCAACGCGGCCACACCGTAAGTGGCGTACGGCGTGGCGGCGACCCACTTCAGCGTGATGGCCAGCAGCCAGGTCGGCAGCGGTGGGTGCTTGTGGTAGCCCCACTCCATGCTGTGCGCCCAGGTGAACTGCTCAAAGTGGTCGCCCACCTGGCCCGGGTTGATGAGCGCCGGCACCAGCACCCACAGGCCCGCCATGGCGAGCGCAAACCACCAAAAGGGGTCGCGCGCGGCAGAGCTTGGGCGTGTCA
>JACMKJ010000391.1 GCA_014380155.1 Rhizobacter sp.
CAAGTTGAAGACGCGCGGCGCACGCGCCATCGGCTGGGAGACCGAGAGCCCGAACTTCACCTGGCCGTTGATGTCGGCGGGTGGCGGCTATGTGTTCCGGCGCAAGCTCGACGGCAGCTTCGATGCGCGCGACACCGGCATCAACCACCCCGGCGCGGTGCGCGGTGCCGAGTACCTGATGCAGCTGATGAAGGCCGGCGCGTTGCCCGAAGGTGGGCAGACCTATGCGGAAGCCGAAGAGGCGATGAAGTCGGGCAAGCAGGCGCTGTGGATCACCGGCCCCTGGGCCTGGGAGGCGCTCACCAAGGCCAAGATCAACTATGGCGTGGCGGTGCTGCCCACGCTCGACGGCAAGCCGGCGCGGCCCTTCGTCGGCGTGCTCGGTGCGATGGTCACGCAAGGCTCGCCCAACCGCGCGGCGGCGCTCGAGTTTCTGGAGAACCACCTGCTCAAGGCCAAGGGGCTGACGCTGATGAACAGCGACAAGCCGCTCGGTGTGCCCGCCTCGAAGTCGATGTTCTGGACGCTTTACACCGACCCGCGCATTCGCACCGCGATGGACGCCATCTACGCCGGCCGGCCGATGCCGAGCAACGTGGAGATGACGCTTTTCTGGCAGCACTTCACCACCGCGCTGAAAGACATCAACTCGGGCAGCAAGCCGCCGCGCGAGGCGCTGGAGGCGGCGGCGCTGGCCATTCGCGGCACGCCGGTCAAGCTGGCGTCGGCTCGGAAGTGAGTTTCAGGGGCAGGCCGCCATCACCTGCGCCACGGCAGCGGTGAGCTTCTTGCCGTAAGGCACGTGCAAAAACTCGTTCGGCCCGTGGGCGTTGCTCTTGGGGCCGAGCACGCCGCAGACCATCATCTGCGCGGCTGGAAAGCTCTTTTGCAGCATGCCCATCAGCGGGATGGTGCCGCCCTGGCCCACATAGCCGCAGGGCGCGCCGTAGTGCGCTTGCGAGGCGGCATTGAGCGCGTCTTCGAGCCACGGTGTGATGGTCGGCGCGTTCCAGCCGCTCGCGCCCTGCGCATCGGCGCGGCCGTCGGCGGCGAAGGTCACCTTCGCGTTGTAGGGCGCGTTGTCTTCGAGCAGGGCCTTCAGTTTCTGCGCGGCCACGCCAGCGTCTACCAGCGGCGGCAGGCGCAGGCTCAGCTTGAAGGCGGTGTAGGGGCGCAGCACGTTGCCGGCGTCTTTCATGGCCGGGAAACCGTCGACGCCGGTCACGCTCAGTGTGGGCTTCCAGCTGCGGTTGATGAGCGACTGCAGCGGGTCGGTGGTGGTGGGCAGCGTGGGGCCGCCATCGGCACCGCAGGCCCAGGGGAAACGTTTCCAGGCTTCGTCACCGAGGATCTGCGCGGTGGCGCGCGCCTGCGCCACGCGGTCGGCCGGGATCTCGCAGTGGAAGGCCTGCGGCAGCAGCTCGCCGGTTTGGCTGTCTTCGAGCCGGTCGAGCACCTGCCGCATGATGCGAAAGCTCGACGGCACCAGCCCGCTCGAATCCCCCGAGTGCACGCCTTCGGTGAGGATCTCGACCTTCAGCGTGCCGGTCACGTTGCCGCGCAGGCTGGTGGTGAGCCACAGCTGGTCGTAGTTGCCGGCGCCGCTGTCCAGGCAGACCACCAGGCTCACGTTGCCGAGGCGGTGTTTGAGGGCATCAACATAAGCGGGCAGGTCGAAGGAGCCGCTCTCTTCGCAGCTCTCGATCAGACCCACGCAGCGTGGGCGCGGGATGCCTTGTGCATCAAGCGCGAGGATGGCGGTGAGCGAGGCGTAGACGGCATACCCATCGTCGGCACCGCCGCGGCCGTAGAGCAGGCCGTTTTCGTACTTCGGCGTCCACGGCCCGAGGTCGTTGCGCCAGCCGTTGAACTCGGGCTGCTTGTCGAGGTGGCCGTAGAGGCAGATGGTGTCGGTGCTGCCCGCCTTGGTGGCCGGTACCTCGAAGAAGATCACCGGCGTGCGCCCAGGCAAGCGGATCACTTCGAGCTTCAGGCCCGCGACCTTCTTGCCTTCGACCCAGCTGGCGGCGTCGCGCACCACCTTGTCGATGTAGCCGTGTTTCTCCCACTCCGCATCGAACATCGGGCTCTTGGCCGGGATGGCGATGTACTGGGTGAGGGCGGGGACGATCTCCTCGTCCCAGGTGCGGTCGGCAAAGGCCGCGATTGCGGTGGCTTCATCGGGCTGAATGGGTTGCAGCGGGTCGCGTGCGTTCATGGGGGCTCCTTCGTGGGGAGCCACCAGTGTAGGCCGCCCGATTGGCCGGGGTCAGGCCACGGCCATGTGTGCCGCAAGGCCTCGCCGAGGCGCCGGCGACACCTTGGGCGCAAAGCCCACGCGCGCCCACATCTGCACGGTGTGCGCCGCTTGCACCGCACCGAGCAGGCCGCGTATGGCGGTGCGCGGGCCGGCCTGTTCGGGGTACTCCTGCAAGGCCTGCTGCAAGGGGTGCATCGACACGCCGTGCGCCGTGGCGGCCAGCTGCAGCCGTGCATAGGCCCGGCCCGCAGCGACTTGTGTGGCGCGGTCGTTGGTGTCGGTGATCAGCCACAGAAAGCCTGGCGTGGAGGCGATCTTCGCGTTGAAGCCCTCCACCTGGGCCTTCAACGCAAAGTCACCTGGCGCGGGGGCGTTCGTGCGGTCGAGCAGGCCGAGGCGGTTCATCAGCACCGGCATGGTGTCGAGCAGCGACACACCGTCGCGGTGCTGCGCGATCTCGGCCGCGCCCACGCGCAGCACCTTGTACGACTCGAGCACCGTGCGCTCGGTGGTCAGCTCGATCAGCCAGGCTTCGGTGGCGATGCCGCGGTGGCGCTTCAGCACCTCGGCCTGTTCGGCGCCGGCCCAGCCGAAGCGCAGCGGGCTGGCCGGGTTGACAAGGGCGGCGTCGGCCATCGCCTTCCAGGCCTGCGCCGGCACGGGGCGGGCGAGGTCGTAGGCGCTGCGGTTGGTGCGGCGGTTCAGGATCTGCGCGAACAGCGGATCCTTTTTCACCGCGGGATCGGCGGTGAGGCGGATGCGCGCAATGGCTCGGCCATCGAGTTGATCGGTCGGAGCCGACACGCCACCGGGAAATAGCTCGATGTCGGCTCGCAGGCCGCGCTCGCGGGCTGCGAGGTCCAGCAGTTCGAGGAAGGTGCCCTGGCCCATCATGATCTGGCGCGAGAACGGGTCGGTCTCGGGCAACAGGCGCTTCAAGTCGCAGCGCAGCACGATCTCGTTCGGCGTGCCCAGGTCCACCAGCCACGACTGCAGGTTGTGTGGGTTCGGCGCCAGGATGGCGTGGCTGATCACCCAGCGCCGCAGGTCGGCTTCGCGCGGGGCGCTTTGCCAGGCCTCGATGGCCTCGGCCGGTGTGGACTGTGCGCAGCCCGTCAGCGTGGTGGCGGCCATCACGATGCCACCCCCGGCGATGCGAATGAAGTTGCGGCGTTTCATGGTGCGTGCCCCTGTCGGCAGTTGGAATGGCGCCAGTCTGAAAGGGCTAGAGGTATTCGACAATTGCTGATGTCTGCAAACCAGATATACATTTCCGCATGACGCCAAATGCCTTCGACTGGACGCTTCTGAGAAGCTTTCTCGCCGTGCTCGAAGCCGGCAGCATCCTGGGCGCCGCCCGCAAGCTGGGCGCGCAGCAGCCCACGCTGTCGCGCCACATTGCCGAGCTGGAGGCGCAGCTGAAAGTGCCGCTGTTCGAGCGCACCGGCCGGGGCATCGTGCCCACTGCGGCCGCGTTGGCGATTGCCGATGCGGCCCGCGAGATGGAAGCCGGCGCGGCGACGCTCGCGCGCACTCTGGCGG
>JACMKJ010000392.1 GCA_014380155.1 Rhizobacter sp.
GCGCGCCGAGGCGTGCGCACCATGCGGCGTCTTCGCTCGCGGCGAGCAACAGGTCGGCCAGGGGCGTGGGCAAGCGCGACGGGATCGGCGGGCGGTCGTTGGCTTCGCCGCTCAGCAGCGCGCGCATCGTCCAGGCCGATTGCATCAGGTCGCGGGTCGGGTCACCACCTTGTTGGGCGCGCGACCAGCCGATCACCAGCACACCGTGGTCACCCGGGTGCAGCAGCCAGTGGGCCGCGCGCAGGTCGCCATGCACCCAACCAGCGGGGTGGATGTAGCCGAGCAGCTCGAGCACGCGCCGCCACAACCACACCGCATGGCGCGCGTCGGCCAGGCCGTGCAGGTGGGCTGCTTGCACATCGGCCAGGCTGACCCAGAAACCCGTGGGGTGGCGCAGCACCAGGGCCTCACGCTCATGGCCCGCCTCGCTGGTGCGCCCGATCGCCACCGGCTGCGGCAGGCGCTGGCTGAAGTAGGCCGAGCCAGTGACCTGGAGCGTTTGCAGGCGGCGCAGGGTGTCGGCTTCGGCACTCAGTGAATGGGCCGATGAATGGGCGAGCTTGATCGTCACCCGCTGCGGCAGCGCGCCGCAGCGTTCGGCCAGCAACACCTCGCTGTGTTCGCCCTGCCCCAGCGGCGCTAGCACCCGGTAGCGCTGACCGGCGATGGGCAGCACACGGCCGCTGCCGATGCCAAGCGAGCGTTGATAGGCCGCCTGATAAGGCGCGCGCTCGACCACGCTGGCGCTGCGCGTGACCATGGCGCGGCAATAGGGACAGGCGACCATGCGCCACAGCGCCTGCCGCGGCAGCGCGCCGCCACATTGCGGGCAGGTCAGTGCGGTGAAGCCGATCATTCTTCTTTGGGCCAGGCGCCGTTGACGTTCACCAGCCGGCACTCGCTGGTGTAGGGCTGGCGGTTGGCGTCGCAGGCCGACAAGGCCCTCGACATCGCCTCGCGTTGTGACGCCTGCCCGGCGTGCCAGCCGAAGGCACCCCCACCGCCGACGGCAAAGGCTTTCTGGTTCGGCTCGCGCGCGTAAGTGGCGTACGCGTCGAGCGCGGCGGGCGAGCTGAGGTACTGCGCGGCGCGCTGCAGGGTGGCCGGGTCGGCACCGGTGGGTGACTGCGCCGTGGCCTGGCGGCTGGCACGCTCGCTGTATTGGCCGTAGCTGCTCATGGCCACGCGAACCAGAACGAGCATCGCCACCGCGCTCACGATCAGGATCACCACCGCCACCAGGCCATTGCCCTGGCGGGGCTTCTCGCCATAGTCGTTGTCGTCGTCCGAACCCGGCACCGCCAGCAACACGAGGGTTGCCACAAACCCGAGGTAGGGAATGAGAGTCAGCAACCCCCACCAGCCGCTGAAGTTGAAGTCGTGCAGGCGCAGCGCGGTGACACGAAGCGACCAGAGGACGAACACGATGCCCGCAATCCCGACCGGGATCAGCAGCAGCATGCTGCGAAACATCGGCAACAGAAGGGCGGCCATGATGCCGATGAGTGCGATGCCGACCCAGGCCAGTGCGCCCGCGTTGAAGTAGGAGATGCGCCCCAAGCGGCCCTCGAAGCTCAGGCTCAACAGGGGCGGCGGGTCGGCCGTGCCGCCTGAAGACACCACCCCACCCGCAGCACGCGGCGGCGCGTAGCGGCCACCGGCCCTGGCCGCATCGAGCCGCTCGGCACGCGCCCGATCGGCGTCTTCTTTCTTGGCGGCAATGCCACGCGGCATGTCGGTGGTGCAGGCGCGGCAGAACACCTGCCTGGGCTGGCGCTCGCCGCAGTTGGGGCAGGTGATCTCTTCGGTGAGCGGCGCGAGTGCGGGGATGACGGCAGCGGCCAGTGCAGGCGCTGTGGGCGCTGCAGGCGCAGGCTTGGCCGCTTCCAGCGGCTCGATGTGGATGCGCGCGCCCAGGGCCGCCAGCTTGGCGACGTAGCGTGCGCCCTCGCCCGCAGGCAGCGCGCGCTTGAGCACGGTGCGCTCGCCCGAGAACATCGCGGCGAGCCGCGTGCCTTCGATCTTGAAGGCCTCGCCGAAGCGGCGTTTGACCTCGACAAGCTGAAAGCCGTCGAGCACTTCGCCGGCAAACACCAGCCTCACCTGAGCCTCTCCCTCCATCGCGCGCTCCTGCGTCATTGTTTGTGGCGCAAGCATATAAGGAGCACCCGCCCTGCGCCCCCGGCAGCACCGGGGGGACCGGAACAAACTCACACCAGCGTGCGCAATTCGGCCAGCATCACCGCGTTGTCGAGGTCGAAGTAGTGGGTGTGGGCATCGGCGCCCAGGCAGAGGTCGCGGTAGTCGGGGGCCTGCTGGGTGGGCTTGCCGTCGTAGGCCGCCGCGTCGACCGAGAGCGCCGGCAGGGCCGGATCACGCGCGGTGGTCCACAGCCAGCGGCCCACGTAGTCGCCGGCCGCCCACACGTTGACCCAGTGCGCCACCCCCAGGTCGGCGCGCGGGTCGGGGCCATGGCTGCCGCCTTGGCCGCTATTTCCAAGCACCCAGCCGTACTGGCACGGGAAACGCAGCGCATACAGCTGCCGCA
>JACMKJ010000393.1 GCA_014380155.1 Rhizobacter sp.
GCCGCGTTCGCCGCCACGGCGCAGGCGGCGCTGCGCGAAGGCCTGGGCATCAACGCCGGGCACGACCTGAATCGCGCCAACCTCGCTGACTTCCTGCGCGCCGTGCCTGGTGTGCGAGAGGTGTCGATCGGCCACGCGCTGATCGCCGACACGCTGGAGTTGGGCATGACAGAAGCCGTGCGGGCCTACCTGCGTTGCATTCATCAAGCTGCGACGTGATCTGTTGAATCGAAGGAATGACGACATGACCCAACACGCCCCCGTGGTGCTCGACATCGCTGGCACCACCCTCAACGCCGACGACCGCCGCCGCTTGGCGCACCCGCTGACCGGCGGCCTGATCTTCTTCACACGCAACTGGGTCAACCGCCAGCAGATCACCGAGATCACGGCCGAGGCCAAGTCCATTCGGCCCGACCTGCTGATCACCATCGACCACGAAGGCGGCCGCGTGCAGCGCTTTCGCACCGATGGTTTCACCCACCTGCCGGCCATGCGCCGCCTGGGAGAACTGTGGATGGAAGACGCCATGCGTGCCACCGACGCGGCCAGCGCCTGTGGCTACGTGCTCGGTGCCGAGCTGCGGGCCTGCGGCGTTGACCTGAGCTACACGCCGGTGGTCGATCTCGATCACCGCCGCAGCGAGGTGGTAGGCGACCGCGCCTTCCACCGCGACCCGCGCGTGGCCACCTTGCTCGCCAAGAGCCTGATGCACGGGCTGCTCAGCGCCGGCATGGCGAACTGTGGCAAGCACTTTCCTGCACACGGCTATGCGGTCGCCGATTCGCACGTGGCGCGCGCCGTCGACGACCGTTCGCTGAAGGCCATCCTGGCTGAAGATGCCAAGCCTTACGACTGGCTCACCACCACGCTGACCTGCGTGATGCCGGCGCACGTGACATTCCCGAAGGTGGACGCGATGCCCGCTGGTTTTTCCGCGCGATGGCTCAAGGACATCTTGCGGGGGCAGCTCGGCTACACCGGCGCCATCTGCTGCGATGACCTCAGCATGGAAGGCGCGCGCATCGCTGGCAGCGCGGTCGAGGGTGGCATTGCTGCGCTCAATGCTGGCTGTGACATGGTGTTGCTGTGCAACCAGTCCAAGGTCGATGGCGGCAAACCGGTGGATGCGTTGCTCGACGGTTTGCAGCAGGCGCTGGAGCGCGGTGAGTGGCAGGCCGATCCCGACAGCGAGACGCGCCGGCTAGACCTGTTGCCGCAGACCGCGCCGCTGACCTGGGATGAGCTGATGCACCACCCCGCTTACCAGCGCGCCCTCGAGCGCCTGCCCTGAGTCGTTTCAATCGGCCATGAAAAAGGGCGCACCGAGGTGCGCCCTTTTCGTTGGCAAGGCCGGGTTCAGGCCTGGGGCTGCGACCCCTGAGCGGTTTCGAACGGCAGCCTGATCTGCGACAGATCCTTGCGCGTCTCGACCAGCACCAACGGGCCTTCGTCCACGGCGACTACCGGGTTGGGCTCACGCGGCACGTGCACGGGCTTGGGTTCGCGCGCCATCGCTTCTTGCACCGCACGGATCTTGTCGGCGTCGGAGTTCACCCACTGCAACCCAGCGGATTCTGCGACCGACTCCAGTTGCGCGGTCGGCAACACAAACGCCTCTTGCCTAGCCGGTGCAGCGACGACCACCGGGGCGGGTGCCGGTGCGACCACAGCCACCGGAGCAGGCGTGGGCGCGGCGGCGGGCTCGGGCGCGTA
>JACMKJ010000394.1 GCA_014380155.1 Rhizobacter sp.
CGCTGATGCCACGGCGCTTCAGTTCGCGCAGATATTCGGCCACCAGCTCGACGATCTTCGGCGCCAGGCCTTCGGTCGGCTCGTCGATCATGATCAGCTCGGGGTCGCCCATCAGCGTGCGGCACAGGGTCAGCATCTGCTGCTCGCCGCCGGACAACACGCCCGCCTCGGTATGCTCGCGCTCCTTCAAGCGCGGGAACAGCGAGTACATGTCGTCGAACGACCAGCGCGGCTTCTTGGCCTTCCCCTTCTCGCCGAGCATCAGGTTCTGGTGCACGGTGAGCTTGGGAAAGATGTCGCGGTTCTCGGGCACATAGCCGATGCCGGCGTGGGCGATCTGGTAGGCCTTCTGGCCCAGGATCTCCTTGTCACGCCACTTCACCGAGCCGTGGCCGCTGACGAGACCCATCACCGCCTTGACGGTGGTCGAGCGGCCCGAGCCGTTGCGCCCCAGAAGGCTGACGATCTCGCCCTCCTTCACGTTGAGAGAGACACCATGCAGCACATGGCTCTTGCCGTAGTAGGCGTGCAGGTCTTGCAGATTCAGCATCGTCATATCAGGTCTTCCGCCGGGCCGTCCCAAGGGAGGCCTGCGCCCCCTCGGGGGGCAGTGAACAAAGTGAACGTGGGGGCTTCATGTCAGTGCCCCGCAGCTTGCTGATCGGCCAGGATCGAACCGAGATAGGCCTCTTGCACACGTGCGTTGGCGCGCACGGCGTCGGGCGTGTCGAAGGCAATCACTTCGCCGTACACGAGCACGGCGATCTTGTCGGCCAGGCCGAACACCACGCCCATGTCGTGCTCCACGGTCAGCAGCGTCTTGCCCACCGTCACCTCGCGAATCAGCTGGATGAAGCGCGAGGTTTCGCTCTTGCTCATGCCGGCGGTCGGTTCGTCGAGCAGCACCACACTGGCGCCGCCCGCGATGGTGATGCCCACTTCCAGCGCGCGCTGTTCGGCATAGGTGAGGTTGACCGCCGCGATGTCGCGCTTCTTGTCGAGCTTGATCATCTTCATGACCTCTTCGGCGCGGTCGTTGGCGTCGTGCAGGTCGGACAGGAACCTCCAGAACACGTAGCGGTATCCCATCGACCACAGCACCGCGCAGCGGATGTTCTCGAACACCGACAGCTTGGTGAACAGGTTCGACACCTGGAAGCTGCGCGCCAAGCCCTTGCGACTGATCTCGAAGGGCCGCAGCCCGTCGATGCGTTCACCGTGCAGCCGGATCTGGCCGCTGCTCAGGCCGAAGCGCCCGCTGATCAGGTTGAACAGGGTGGATTTGCCAGCCCCGTTGGGGCCGATGATGGCCACACGCTCGCCTTGTTTGACCTGCAGGCTGGCGCCTCGAATGATCTCGGTCTTGCCGAAGCTTTTGCGAACATCGTCGAGCTCGACCGCCCATTCGCTATGGGTTGAAACTGAGCCCTGGCTCATACGCTACCTCTGCGGTGAATTTCTTTTTCGATTTCTTCCTGGATCGTGCCCCACTCCACCGCGAACTTGCGTCGCACCACCTCGAAGAGCGAATAGCCGACCACAAAGACGGCCGCCGAACCTAGCCAGCTGCCCACGCTCTTGATGTTGAGCACCATGCCGAAGAAGCGCACTTCGTCACCGGAGGCGGCTTCGAGCTGCAGGTGATAGACCATCTCGATGAGCGCGGCAGCGCCCAGCAGCCAGACCACCAGCGTGGCGGTCAACCCGAGGTAGGTCACCCAGAGGCGGCGGAACTTGCCGAACACCGCCACGCGCAGGTTCATCATCACCAGGCTGGAGAAGCCACCAGGCGCGTACATCACCATCACCATGAACAGCAGGCCAAGGTAGATCAGCCAGGCCTTGGTGATCTCGGACAGCAGCACCAGGGCCAGCACCGACATCAACGCGCCGATGATCGGCCCGAAGAAAAACAGCGCGCCACCCAGGAAGGTGAACAGCAGGTAGGCGCCGGAGCGCGCGGCGTGCACCGACTCTGCCGTCACGATCTCGAAGTTGAGCGCCGTGAGGCCGCCGCCAATGCCGGCAAAGAAGCCAGCAATGATGAACGCGATGTAGCGCACGACCTGGGTGTTGTAGCCCACGAACTCGACCCGCTCGGGGTTGTCTCGCACGGCGTTGAGCATGCGGCCGAAGGGCGTTTGCGTCAGCATGAACATCAGGCCCGTGCAGACGAAGCAGTAGACCGCGATCAGGTAGTACACCTGGATCTGCGGGCCGAAGGTGATGCCCAGGAACGGCGCACCGACCACCCGGTTGCCGCTGATGCCGCCTTCTCCACCGAAGAACTGGGGGAACATGAGCGACATCGCAAACACGAGCTCGCCCACTCCGAGCGTGATCATGGCAAAGGTGTTGGCCGCCTTCTTGGTGGAGACCCAGCCCAGCAATGCGGCCACTGCCGCGCCGGCCAGACCACCCACCACCGGCACCAGACTCACCGGCAGCGGCATCTTGCCCGCACTGATGAGGTTGACCGCATGGATGGCCAGGAAAGCACCCAAGCCGGTGTACACCGCATGGCCGAAGCTCAGCATGCCACCCTGGCCGAGCAACACGTTGTAGCTCAGGCAGATGATGATCATGTAGCCCATCTGGGACAACACGGTCAGCGCCAGGCTGCTCTTGAACAGCAGCGGCGCCACGATCAGCAGCAAGGCAAAACCGCTCCAGACGATCAGCCGGCCGACATTGAAGGGCTTGAATTGGAAGAATTGTGCGTTGCTCATCATCAGCCCTCACGTGTGCCCATGAGGCCCTTGGGGCGGAAGATCAGCATCAACACCAACAACGCATACGGCAAGATGGGTGCGACCTCGGATATTTTCAGTTTGAGAACGGCGTAACCGAAGGTGGCCGGGTCAATCTTGATGCTCACGTTCTGCAGCAAAGTCAGCATCGATTGGTCGAGCGCCACCGCGAAGGTTTGCAGAATGCCGATCAGGAGCGACGCCGCAAATGCGCCCGCGAGCGAGCCAAACCCGCCGACCACCACCACCACGAAGATGATCGGGCCCACGGCAGCCGCCATGCCCGGCTCGGTGACGTAGGCATTGCCACCGATCACACCGGCCAGGCCGGCGAGCGCAGAGCCGCCACCGAACACCAGCATGAACACTCGGGGCACGTTGTGGCCAAGGGCCTCGGACATCTCCGGGTGTGTGAGCGCCGATTGGATGATCAGGCCGATGCGGGTCTTGGACAGCAGCAGCCAGATCGACACCAGCATCAACAAGGCGATGAACATCATGAAGCCGCGGTACATCGGAAACTGCGTGCCGTAAAGCGTGAACAGCGGGCCATCGAGTTCGGCCGGAACACGGTAGTCCACCGGCAGGCGACCCCAGGTGAGTTGAACCAGCTCGAGCAGCACGAACGACAGGCCGAAGGTGATCAGCAACTCTGGCACGTGCCCGAACTTGTGGACCGGGCGCAGGCAATACCGCTCGAACATCGCACCGATCAAACCCGCGACGAGCGGCGTCAGAAAGAGTGCCGGCCAGTAGCCGAAATACTTGGTGATGGTGAAGGCGAAATACGCGCCCAGCATGTAGAAGCTGGCATGGGCGAAATTGAGCACGCCCATCATGCTGAAGATCAGGGTCAGCCCCGAACTCAGCATGAACAGCAGCAGCCCGTAGCTGATGCCGTTCAACAGCGATATGGTGAAGAACTCCATCGCGTCCTTTGATACAAGAAAGAGAAAACAACCCGTGCGCAGTACCGCGAACCCGAAGGGTTTAGCGCCACACGCAAGAGAACAAGACTTCGCAAATAGCGGGCTGGCGACCCACGCAAGTACGCCGCCGCGATGTTGCACGCGAGCAGTGCGCAACGTAAATCATCTAGGCGACACCCCACGCTAGGGACTTCCCTGCCGCAACGCGCAAAAAGAGGCAAGCCCGTCAAGGCTTGCCTCTTTGCTGGCACGTTGCATGCCGCTGCCGAAGGCCAGGCCTTCGGAGCGTTTCGGTGACTCAGCCGATCAGGCGGGGCGCTTCATCTGGCAGGTCGTCGGGGTGCTCGAGATGTACGGCTCGAAGGTCTTCTCATTGACCCAGGTGTTGCCGGTGTTCTCGCGAGCGACCGGGTTCTTCTTGTCGGCCTTGGCCCAGGTCGCCAGGTACAGCGTCTGCTGCAGCTGGTGGTCGGAGGCACGCATCGTGATCTCACCCGAGAAGCTCTTCACCGACAAGCCTTCCATGGCCTTGGCCACCTTCACCGGATCGGTCGACTTGGCCTTGGCAATCGCTGCACCCAAGGTCTTGTAGAGGTGGACCGTGGTCGCGGTGCTGAAGTCTTCGCCCTTGAACTTGGCTTCGTATCCCTTCAGGATGTCCATGCTCTCGCCCGGCAGGTTGGGGTAGGAGCCATAGACGTACTTGACCTTGCCGATGCCGTAGTCACCCAGCGCAGCCGGTCCACCCGTCGCACCTGCGTAGTAGGTGTAGAAGTTGACGACGAGCCCGGCGTCCTTGGCTGCCTTGAACAACAGGGCCATGTCGTTGCCCCAGTTGCCGGTGATCACGGTGTCGGCACCCGACTGCTTGATCTTGGCAACATAAGGAGCGAAGTCCTTGACCTGGGCGATGGGGTGCAGGTCTTCGCCGACGATCTGCACGTCGGGGCGCTTGCGGGCCAGAGTTTCCTTGGCGAACTTGGCGACCTGGTGACCGTGAGCGTAGTTCTGGCCAATGATGTAGACCTTCTGGACGCTCTTGTCGTCTTTCATGTAGGTCGTCATGGCTTCCATCTTCATCGACGTGTCTGCGTCGAAGCGGAAGTGCCAGTAGTTGCACTTGCTGTTGGTGAGGTCAGGGTCCACGGCGGCGTAGTTCAGGAACACGAGTTCCTTGCCGGGATTGCGCTCGTTGTGCTTGCTGATGGCGTCGATCAGGGCAGCGGCGGCGCCCGAACCATTGCCTTGTGCGATGTAGCGAATGCCCTGGTCGGTGGCGGCCTTGAGCACGCTCAGGCTTTCTTGCGGCGAACCCTTGTTGTCGAAGGGAACGATCTCGTACTTCACACCTGCAGGATTGCCCTTGCCGCTCTCGCGCTCGGCGAGGAACTGGAAGGTGTGAAGGATGCCGGTGCCGATGTTGGCCATGGGGCCCGACAGCGGGTCGATGAACGCGATTTTCACGGTTTCGCCGGCTTGGGCGAAGGCCACGCTCGCGTTGAGGGCCAGGACGGCAGCGACTGAAACGCCGAACATCTTCTTGGTGAATTTCATCTACTTCTCCTTGTGTACAAAATCAAAACCATGTGACCTTAACCGAACATTGCCGCGTAAAGCTTCAAGGAATACCCGGAATCGCACGACAGTGCAAACACGTAGGAACCCCGGGGCAACTTGGTGCTCGTCTGCCTTTCAAACCACGGGCAGCTGATGTTCTTTGAACAGTTCCCGCAGCTTGAGTTTCTGGATCTTGCCGGTCGCCGTGTGAGGGATTTCGCTGACGAAAGCCACGTCGTCCGGGATCTGCCACTTGGCGATACGGCCTTCGAAGAAACCCAACAACTCTTCTCGCGTGAGGCTCATGTCGGGCTTCTTCACGACCACGAGCAAGGGGCGTTCATCCCATTTCGGATGGCGGCATGCGATTGCAGCGGCTTCGTGCACCGCCGGGTGGGCCATGGCGATGTTTTCAAGGTCGATCGAGCTGATCCATTCGCCGCCCGACTTGATCACATCCTTGCTGCGGTCGGTGATCTGCATGAAGCCGTCGGCGTCGATCGTGGCTACGTCGCCGGTCGGGAACCAGTCTTGCCCATCGACCTTCACCAGCGGTGACTCATCGCGCTGGAAATAGCTGCTGATGACCCAGGGGCCACGCACCACCAGGTTGCCCGAAGCCTTGCCGTCCCAGGGCAGCGGCTTGTCGTCGTCGTCGAGGATCTGCATATCGACGCCGTAGACCACGCGCCCTTGCGAGGCCAGCAGGCGCTGCTGTTCCTCTTTGCTCGAAGCGACGTGTTTGCCCTTGAGCTTGGCCAGCGTGCCCAGCGGCGACATCTCGGTCATGCCCCAGGCGTGGATCACTTCCACGCCGAACTCTTCTTGCAGCGTGCGCATCATGGCCGGCGGGCAGGCCGAGCCGCCGATCACGGTGCGCTTGAAGGTGCTGAACTTGAGCTTGTTCTGCAGCACATAGTTGATAAGGCCCAGCCACACCGTGGGCACGCCTGCGCTGAAGGTCACCTTCTCGCTCTCGAAGAGTTCGTAGAGCGATTTGCCATCGAGGTGCGGGCCGGGCATCACGAGCTTGGCGCCCACCA
>JACMKJ010000395.1 GCA_014380155.1 Rhizobacter sp.
GACACACCGCCCGCCTGGACCACGCCGCAAGCCAGCGAAGACCCGGCCACCGTGAGCGCGGCCGGCTCGGCCACGATCGATGGCGACAAGCTGGGCGATGCGCTCGCAGCCGCACGCACGCAGGCGCTGAAAGAGCTGGCCGAGCGCATCCGCGTCTCGGTGAGCTCCAGCGTCAAGCTCAACGACAGCAAGGTGAGCGAGGGCGGCAAGCAGGTGCTGCGCTCGTCCATCGAATCGGTGGCCGAAGCCACCACCAGCGTCACCCTGCAAAACGTGCGTGTCGACCAGCAGTGGGTCGACGCGAAGCGCTGCCAGGCGTGGGTGCGGGTGTCGGTGAGCCGCGCCGACTTCGACCGCGCCCGCAAGCGCGACATGCTGCTCGCCTTGGGAAAGCAGGTGAGCGCGATGCTCGCGACGGCTGAAGACGCGTCCAAGCCTTTGCCGCAACGCGACAGCTCGGCCGCAGCGGCTTCGTCGCTGCTCGGCACCAACGACTTTCGCGAGGTGCCTGAAGTGCCGGTGGCGGCACTCAAGCTGCGACTGGGCGGCGTCGACAAGATGCTGCAAAAGATGAAGCAAGACGAAAAGCGTTTGCTCGGCCTGGCGCAGAGCCATGTCGAGGCCTACGCCGAATTCAAGAGCGCCACCAACCCGGTGGAGCGCCTCGAATCCGCTGGCCGTGCGCTGAGGCCGCTGCGCACGCTGATGGCTGCGAGCTGGGTGCCTGACGAATCGACGATCGGCTTTGTGCCACAAACGCGGCTGGTGTCCTTGTTGTCGGACGCCGGTTACCCCTGCCTGGCGCGACAGGCCGGTCAAGACAAGTCCGCCTGCGCCGCGCCAGAGCTGGCGCAAGAGCGGCAAAAGGAATACTTCGCCGGCCGCGAGGTGGTGCTGAGCTGCGGCATGCGCCTGGGCGGCAAAGCCGCGCCGTGGGTGAAGGCCTGCGCGTCGCTGGCGGAGTCGCTGGCCAAGCTCGGGGCGCGCACCGAGATCGATGCACCCATTCCCAAATCACCAGCGGCCGGCGTGACCACCATCCGGTTGATGGCCGATGGGCGGGTCAGCTCGCGCACCGACCCCGAAGACAAGACACAAGGCCACCGCTTCGAAGGCACGGTCAGCGCCCAGGTGCGGGGGCTAGACAGCCCCATCGACGACTCCTACCAGGCGCTCACCGGCTGGAACCCGGTGTCGACGGCGATGGCCACCGACATCCTCGCGCTCAGCGCGGCCAAGCGGCTGGTGGAGCGCATCGGGCAGAGTTGGCAATGATGCGGCGCATCGTGCTGCTCTTGTGGGCGTGGGGTGTGGCCGGCAGTGCGCTGGCCTCCGATGGCGTGCGCGTCTCCGTTGCCGCCTACATCACGGAGCCCAAGTTCGCCGCTTACGAAAAGGTGGCGCTGGCCCGCGCTGAAGAGCTGCTCGGCGACTCCAAGTTCGTGGTGCTCGACGAGGCCAAGGCGAGGCAGCTCAAGAATGGTTGGGTCGATTTGGCCGACCCAGGCCACGTGATCACCGCCGAAGAGTTCGTCAAAAGGGCGGGCAAATACGACATCCAGAAAGTGGTGCGCCTCGGTGTGAGCGTGAGCGTGAAGCCGGTGCTCGGTTTGTTCTACACCGCCACCGCCACGGCAGAGTTCCGAATGGTCGACAAGTCGGCACAGGTGCAGGCGTTCACGCTCGACGGCATGGGCACTCGCGGCATTCCGCCCTCCGACGGTTTGACCGAAGGCGCGGCGATCAGCAATGCGATCCAGCGCGCCGTCGATGGTGCGGCCCAGCGCGCCGGCCTCACGGTGCTGAGCCCGGCCTTGCCGAAAGCTGTGCCGCTGGTGCTGGAGCCGGTGGCGAGCGCGCCGGCCGAGACCGAGCTGGCGTCAGCCGCTGGTGAGGTGAGTGACGTGCCCGCCTGGGTGGCCGGTGCCAAGCTCACCAAGGAGACCTGGCGTGGCGAAGACAAGGCTTGCGTGGCGGTGTCGCCCGACGGCCAGGTGGGCGCGGTCGGTGGCTACACCTGGAACGTCAACCGCCTGGGCGGCTTGACGCGCACCTACGGCGGGCGTGTGCACCTCATCGACACCACGAGCGCGCAAGAATTCAACCTGCACACCGTTCATGCCATCGGCGTGCGCGACGCGGGTGAAGACAGCAGCTCGGCGCCGCTCGCCTGCGGCTTCGTGGGCAACTGGCGCTACCTGGTGGTGGCCACCGGCAACGTGCTCTCGTGTTACGACGTGGAGCGCGGCGCCGAGACCTGCCGCCTGCCGATCAAGGGCGGCATCAGCAAGGGCCGGCTGAGCGTGGGCCGTGTGGGCAACAACGCCTACGTGGCCTTGCAGTCCGACAAGGGCCGTGCGTACTACCGCGTGGTGATCGCCAAATAGCAGCAGGAGCACCGCCATGTGCCGCAACATCAAGACCTTGTTCAACTTCGAACCGCCGGCCACCGAGCCGGAGATACGCGACGCGTCGCTGCAGTTCGTGCGCAAGCTGAGCGGCTTCAACGTGCCATCAAAGGCCAACGAAGCGGCCTTTGACCAGGCGGTGGAAGACGTGGCCGCGGCGGCGCGATCGCTGATCCAATCGCTGGTGACCACCGCCGAGCCGCGTGACCGCGAGATCGAAGCCGCCCGCGCACGGGCCCGATCCGCCGCGCGCTTCGGAGCTCGCCCCTGAGTTTTTTGAGCGACTGCCTGCTAACCTGCACCCATGAACAAACACACTTTCTCCGCGTTGACCCTGGCCTTGCTGTTGAGCGCGTGCGCGTCGCAGGTGGCTCCCGTGACCGAGGCCGCCACCACGCCCTTGAGCGACCTCAACCTGGTGCGCGCGCCCATCCCGCCGGTGTTGGCCGAGGCCCAGAAGCGGCCCTATGCCGTGCCCAAAGACACCACCTGCAGCGCGCTCGCTGCCGAAGTGAAGTCGCTCGACGAAGTGCTGGGCCCCGACCTCGATGCACCTGCCACGGCGGCGAACCCTGGCCTCATCGAACGCGGCGTCACGCTCGCGGGCAACGAGGCCGTGAGCACGGTGCGCGGCGCGGCCGAGGGCGTGGTGCCGTACCGCAAGTGGGTGCGCAAGATCAGCGGTGCCGAGCGCTACAGCCAGGACGTGGCCGCCGCCATCGCCGCCGGTACGGTGCGCCGCGCCTACCTCAAGGGCCAGCACGTGGCGCGCAGCTGCTGACGCATCACATCATGGTGGGGCTGCCCAGACTCCTGATCGGCTGGGTGGCCTTTGCGCTGTGTGCCTTCAGCGGATTCGACGTGCAGGCCCAGAAGCAGGCACAAAAGCGGGTGGCCCTGCTGGTGGGCAACGCGGCCTACGCCGCAGCGCCCCTGGCCAACCCGGTGAACGACGCGACCGACCTGGCCGCAGCGCTCAAGGCGCGCGGCTTCGAGACGGTGGTGGCGCTCAACAGCAACAAGCGCGACTTCAACGAGCGTGTGCGTGTCTTTGCCGACAAGATCACGCCGGGCACGGTGGCCTTGTTCTACTACGCCGGGCACGGCGTGCAGGTGGGAGGGCGCAACTACATCCTGCCGGTCGACGCCAAGGTGCAGACCGAGGCCGACGTGGTGGAGCAGGGTGTGGAGATCGACTCCGTGCTGCAGCGCCTGGAAGGCAAGGCGGCTGCGATCAACCTCGTGATCCTCGACGCCTGCCGCAACAACCCGTTCACATCCGCCAAGGGTGCGGGGCTGGCCTCCATCGATGCGCCCAAGGGCAGCCTGGTGGCGTTTGCCACCTCGCCTGGCCGGGTCGCGCTCGACGGCAAGGGGCGCAACGGCGTCTACACCAAGCACCTGCTGGCCAACCTGAACGCACCCGGGTTGCGGGTGGAAGACGTGTTCAAGCGCGTGCGGGTGGGCGTGACCGAAGAATCCCAGGGCCAGCAGGTGCCTTGGGAAAACACCTCGCTCGTCGGCGACTTCTACTTCGTGCCGCCGAGTGCCGATGCCTCGGCGTCGACAACGCTCGACTCGGAGCAGCAGCGCATGCAACTGGCCATCGCCACGCGCAACAAGCCGGAGCTACGCCGGTACCTCGAGCTGTCGCCCACCGGCAAGCTGCGCACGCAGGTGGCCGCCGCCTATGAAGGGCTGATCGCCACGGAGCCGACCCGCCTGGCCGTGGAGCCGGCCTATGTGCGCGACTGCCCCGATTGCCCGCGGCTGGTATCGCTCGGTGGCACGCGCGCGATCGGCGCCTTCCCGGTCACCGTGGCCGACTATGACCACTGCGTTCGCGCCCAAGCCTGCGAGCCGCGCGACGTGGCTGAGCTCGGCGCCGAAAAGTACCCGGCCATCAACGTGAGCTGGCACGACGCGGTGCGGTTCACGCAATGGCTGAGCCAACGCACGCGGAAAAAGTACCGCCTGCCCACCGATGCCGAATGGGCCGCCGCGGTGGAAGAGGGCCGCTACGTGGGCGAAGGCAAGGCGAAGCAACTGGTGCCATTCGTCGAGTGCCGCTCGGCCAACGGCTACGACCGTTCGGCCGCCATCGTCTCGGCCTTCCCGTGGCGTGAGTCGGCCTGCAACGACGGCTTTCCGCAGACCTCACCGGTGGGCGTGTTCTTGCCCAACGCGATAGGCATGTACGACTGGGCGGGCAACGTGTGGCAGTGGACGTCGAGCTGTGCTGACGCGAAGAAACAGCCGTGTGAGAAACGCGTGTTGAAGGGCGGCAGCTGGGCGTCACCGTCGACGGCATTGACCCCTCAGGCGGTGCTGAGTGCCGAGCCGACGCTGGCGGGCAGCACGATGGGGTTTCGGGTGTACCGCGAGTAGCACGGCGCCCGACTGGTTCTCCGACGCAGCGAATCAACGCGACATGCCGATCCAGAGGGCAACCGAGGTGAAGATGCCGCCCACGATCAACCAAGCTCGGCAGCGTGGGTCCGCTTGCCCACGGCGCGCCCAGCGCAGAGCGGCAATTGCGATCAGCGCCGGCCCGGCAATGGCGAAAATCCAAACGGCCATGTTCATGAGGGCTCCTGTTTCATGAGACGGCCATCGAAATACCACGCACCGGGCACGAACGCGCGCGCATCAGCGGCCAGCCATCGGTTCATGGCCTGAATGGCACGCACCTGGGCTGCCACCGGCATGTCGGTTTCAAACGGCTGTTCGTACCGGTAACGGATGGCCAGCTCCAAGGCGCTCCAGTGCCGCAGGAGGTTGTCTGTTGTCGGTGCCGCCAAGTCGGACACGAGTTGTTGTGGGCCGAGGGGGATGCCGCGGCGGTATCGAAGCTGCGCATCAAAACGCTGCAAGTTCGCCGCGAACCATTGTTTCCAATCGGCGGGCGCCGTTGACAACTTGCGCTGGCCGCTGCCGAAGGGGCGGCCATCGGCGGCTTTGGGCGCTTCCTTGTACTGCCGCCAGGCTTTCAGCTCCTTCGGGAACAGCTCATCTTCGTCGACTGCAGCGGGCACATACGCCTCTTCGTACAGGTCGGCACCTGTGATCCAGTTCATCGCCTGTGCTGCCGGCTCTGCCAGGGGAGGAATGGCCAGGCATTCATAGAGGTGGCGCAAGGTGGATGGCACGCCCAGGAGCCCGAGCGCCAACAGCGATGACCGACTGACCCGCCCGGACGCTGGGTTGGGCATCAGCACATTGCAGGCACCGGCGTCGCCGCCGAGGGCGAGCGCGAGGTGTGGCCAGTCATGCTGCTGGGCAACGAGGTAGTGGGCATTGAGCGCCGAGCCATCACCCAGCTGCAGCAGCGCCAGCAAGACTTCAGACTGCAAGGCCGGGAGGTCGCGGGCGAGCAATGCTTTCAAGTCCGCTTCTGCATCTCGCTTGTGCAGGCGGCCCAGGGCCTGGACGAGTTCGATGGGAGGCTGCTCGCTGCGCTTCAGTGCTGCGAGCAGTGCTGCACCACAGTCAATGCGCCTGTAGCCGCAGGCGCTGGCCAGCAGCGGCACGAGCCGGTGGTCTCCGCGGGTGAGGGCCTGCTCGACGAAGGTGACCCACGACTGCGGCATCTCGTATTTGAGCGCAGTGGCCACTGCTGTCATCTGCGCCTCGTCAGCAGGGTCGATCTGCTTGAGCACGGCGGCCATCAAGGCCGGTTGTTCCTGCCGGCAATAGAGGCTGACGGCCCCAAACAGCTCGCCCGCATCACCGTCGAGCGCGCGTCGTCGACACACGTTCAAGGCAAAGGTGCCGCCCACGACCAAGGCATCCAGGTGCATTTCGAGCCGGTGTTCGAAGTTCACTGCGCGTTGCCATGGCTGCTCTCCTTCGCGCAAAAAGCGTGTCTGTGTATAGAGGAAGGAGATCTCTTCGAGGTGCTCTTCGTACAGGCCCGAGCGAAAGGCGTTCAACGAGGTCGACATGCGGGCTAGTCCTCGTCGTCCAGCTGAGGGGTTGGTTGAGGTGGCAGCTCCAATGCCACGATGTCGTGCGGGCCACGCGGCACCAGTTCATGCGCGCGCCATGTGACGGTGACACGGCGCTGATCCATGTCGATGACAAGTGTGTCGAGCTGGGTCTTCAACTCGACGTTGCGCCCCCTGAGCCGAAGCCGACATGTAGGGGCAGGAATGCCAGGCAGCGCAAAGTCGACCCGACCGTCTTCCGACATCCCCAGAACCGCCACGGCTTCGTTGCCAACCAGGTGAACTGGCGTGATCAGCCCAGGCGAGGCGCTGTTGAAGAAACGGCGGTCGAAGTCCTTGGGGAGGAGCGGTTTGCGCGTATCGCTCCAGGTTTTGTCGTAAGTCCCAGCCAAGCTGGCGCGAGGTGCCCAATCGGGCCCCACGAATCCAAACCCTGCCGGCGGCGGGCGATCGCCCGGACCTTGATAGGGATGCGCAGGGTCTTCGATGTTGGGCAGCAGCAGGTCGGCGTCGCCAGCCTGAGCTTTGTCGCGGTAGCCACGGCCGACCGGGTTGCGAGGCTCGCAGCTGTGTTTTCCGGGATCGGGGTCGCGCCGATCCCAACCACCGTAGGCTCGCTCGTAGCTCAGTTCTATGCGCTCGAAGGGCTCAGGCGCCGAAATGGTCTGCACACCAAGCCGCCGCACCATGCGCCTTTCACCCAGCACGCGCGCCACCTTCTGCAGCTTGCCCACCCGAAGGCCTGCAAGGCCTTCCGTTCGATCGGCGTTGCTGGGGTAGGCGTGACCGATCAGCACGATGTCGGTACCCGGCTTGAAAAAAGCGATCTGCGGCTCCAGCAGCATGCTGGTCGTGGCCGGGTCACCGCGCCAGGCGCCGCCCATCTGGATCGGTGGTTGTTGCTCCAGAGCGGCGAGCGTTCCTTGTGACGTGATGCGAAAGGTCGCCTGAATGAGCGGCGCACACACGGTGCGGCCTTCCTCGTCGGTGAGCAGCAGCAGATCACAGGCGTAGCCTGTCTGGTTGATCAGCTCAGGATGTGGCATGGTTGTGTCACGGCGCGATCCCGTCCAAAGCCTGATCCAGCGAGACAAAAAAATCTTCCACCTCTGCGGTGACAGGGCGCAATTCGCGCGCCTCTCTGGGGCAATAGAGGAAGTCGTCGTCCAGCGGCATCTCTTCCTCCACGAGGGCGAGCCACGCCAGGGCCTCCATGCACACAAAGCTCTGCGGCCAGAACAGGGCCTGAGCGGTGTACTCGGTGATGCCCACGCGCTGTTCTTCGATGCGCATTCGGCGTATCTCGAGCAGCCACTCCAGGGCTTCCCGAAAGGCTTGCACATCAGCGGCCTGGTGGGCCTTGCACAGCCGCAAGCGTGCAGACACCTGCCCCTGCAGGGCCTTCTCGAACCGAGCGATCAGTTCGAGGTATTCGCGCTCGCCGCGAAAACCCGGCCTCGTGGCGAGGCGGTGCACGATCAGGTAATAGCAGAAGTCGTCCTCGTAGTCTCTTCCGGCGTTCCATTGTTCGAGAGACAAACTGGTGATGTCATGCACGAGCCCTTGATGGCCGACCACGAGGGCGTCGAAAATGGCGTCTGACCGCGAGAGGCCGAGAAACTGGCTGTCAACAAGGTGCCCATCCTGGGCGTGCCGCAGGAAGTACCGGCGGGCCTGCGCACTGCGGATCAGGTTTTCGCCAAACCTGGCAGGGTCGGCATCGACCAGCAGTCGGCAGATGCCCACCGCCTGGAAGAGGCGGCTCAGGTCCCGCAGCGTTTGCGCTTTGTGAGCGATGGGCGCCACGGTGGCCAACGATGCCATCTTTTGCCGAGTGTCCCCCACCAGCAGGGCCTGGACGTACCGAAGATCCATTTTGTCGCTCCTTGTTCTGGAGGCTCAGCCGATGCCGGTGAAGCCAGCAGCGGGGATGAAGCGCAGGCCCGTGAAACCCGCTGCTTCGAGTTCCCTCGCCAGATCGGCGCTTGCCATCGTGCGCATGCCCCAGTGCATGGGTCGGAACAGTTTTGTCGCCGCCGGTATGACCTCTTCCTTGAGGGCCAGGGCCTTGCACGAGGTGATGACCTTCTTGTTCAGCGGATTCCACTTGACCTTAGAACGCTCGAGGTCGATGCAATCGACCACATCGAGGGAGTGCACGATGAAGTAATCAGAGGCCGCAACACGATCCTTGTGGTTGACGATGGTCGCAGGCAGGTACTCGATCTTTTGCTGTGGCAGTGCGGTCTCCAGATGCGCCCGCAGTTTGGCTGACACGATGATCTGGCCTGCAACGTTGAAGTTGTCGCTCAGCAGGTAGTCGTCTGGAAACCTGTCGCTCATGCGATAGCTCAAATCGGTCGGGAACTTGGCTGCGATCGAGACGCCGCTATTGAGTTCACGTGTGTTCGGTACATCTGTCGGGTCGAGCGTGCAGTGGCCAGGAGCGGCGGTGCTCAACCAGATCATGGAGCTCATGTTGTTTTCCTCCTGAGAGTCGGTTTGCTGATGTCACTGTACCCATCTGGGTTCAGCCGCCCCACGAGAATATCTTCTCCAACCATGCACGCACGGTCATGGCGCCACGCTTGTGGACGTTTGGCGGCGGATCACTTTTGCGGGGGTCTGGCGCCATCGACAGCGGGATGTACCACACGCTCTTCTTGGTTTCGCGGTTGACCCAGCAATCGGCGGCGCCACCATGCTCGCCACCGCGAGTCTTGAGGAAGCTCTTCCAGTCGTTGCTGTGCGAGCGCAGCAGCGCTCTGATGCTCTTGCCGCGGTCTTTGCATTCTTCGCGCTGTTCGATCAATTCAGGCCACAGCTCGGCATTGAATTTGTCGATAACTGCTGCCGTGAACTTGTCGTGGTCGTTCAGATGGCAAGGCAGGTTTGGTAGCGAACCAAAATTACCGGCCATCGGGTTCAGCGCAACCAGGGCGGCGAGTGTCTGGCCCTTGGCGGCCTTGCCGTCGGCGTCTTCAAACGGCCCTTTGGTCGGCAGACCCAGCATGTTGGGTTGCTCATTGATGTCCCACGTTGTCTTGGCCATGCATTTGTGGACGAAGTCGAGGTTTTCATCCTTCTTGCCTCCGCGGATGGCAGCATCCTGCAGGGAGGAGATGGGCAGCACATGGTGGAACTCGCACTGGCCCGCGGCGGTGACGTTGCCGGGGTCTGACGGGTCGGAGTGGCAGAAGACATATCCATCGCTGCCGGTGTTGGCGCGCAGCACCGATGTCTCGGCGCGTTGTCGATTGAACTTCGACGTCTTGATCTTGTCGACGTGCTCTTTTGCTCCGCCTGCCATGGTTGCCTATCTCCTTTCGGTCAAAGCTCGGCGGCCTGGGCATCGAGCAGCATGGCGGCGCGGCCGCCATTCTCGGCGCACAGCACCAGCAGCGCGCCGCCGCCGGGCAAGTGCCCACGGCGTGCGGCTTCAAGCGCCATGCACATGGCCACACCGCCTGTTGCGGCACCGGTCTCGCCGAAGGACTCGACCGGCAGCCACAGGCTTGAGTCGAACTCGCCGTAGCGTTCGCGCAGGTGCACGAGCGCATGGCCCCAGTCCATCGCTCGCGCTTCGGTCCCGTTCAGGTCGGCGATGACCACCGGTGGGATTGTTTTGAGTTCAGCCTGCGAAGACGACAGCGCGCGCTGCATAACGCCGCTGAGGGCGCGACCAAGGGGTTGCTGTTCGTCATCGTGGTACGGGAAGTCGCGATCGTGGGCGAGCGCACTCAGGCGCAAAGTCGTGGTACCGGGTGCTCGTGCAATGTCTTGCTCCACCAGCAAGAATGCCGCGGCTTCGCCCGGCATGAATCCCACCGGCTGGGCTTCGGACTTCAGAACCCGGCCGTTGGCACAGGCCTGCAGGACGGCAGGTTCGACCAGGCTGTCCAGCAAACCGACGATGCAGCGGTCGACTTCTCCTTTCTTCAGCCAGCGAGATGCCTGTGCTAGTGCTGACAGCAGCCCGAGCCGGCCCGATGCAGTGGCCCACTGCAGGTGCGGAACCCACTCGACAGTGGCGCTCAGGCGCTGCGCGAGTTGATCGGCGATCTCTTGCCGGGTTTCCTGCTGGCTGGGAAATGCTTGTTCGCCCAGTGGCTCCAGCCGCTCACCGAAGCGAATGACGAAGTGATCGTCCGACACACACAGGCACAGGCCGGTGCGTGCTGCATGCTCCGTCGAGACCAGGCCCGCCTTTTTCAGGAGGTCTTGCAAGGCAGGGCGGCCAATAGCGATCAACTTGCCGAGCCCGGTGTAGCCGTCACTGACGACCGGTGTCGTGTGAACAACAAGCGGTGGGATACCGTCCAAGGTCTCCTTGGCCATGGCCGGGTCGTTGGCGCTGTTGAGGGTGCCGACTGGAGAAGTGCGAACGAGGCCGGCGCGTGCGGCTGCACAGGCTTCGGCACTGTCCAGGCCGAGACTGCAGCTGAGCGAGACTTCGGTGATGGCGAGACCTGTCACAACGCGTCTTTGCAGCACCAGCAAGTTTCGTCGCAGGTCGGTGGCATAGCGATCGCAGGCCCCTGGAGCAATGGGAAGGGTGGCGTGTTCTTGTCGTTGTGCAGCATCAGATCAAGCGCACGCGGTACGTTCTTGCCTTCGAACTTCACGTCGAAGGAATAGTTGACGAACTCTGCCTTGCCTTTGATCTTGTTCGATGCCACACCGCCGCCGGCACTGCCTGCTTCGTCACCGGTGCTCATGCTGAAATTCGAGTCCTTGACGCAGACCGGGTTGCCGTCGCACTTGACGCTGGAAGCTCCCGATCCGGTGTCCGACGACTTGGCGATGTTGGGGTACGGGATCGGAATGGGGCCTGCCGGAGAGGGCGTCTTGCACACGTCGGGGAATGCGATGGTGGTTCCATTGCTGCTAGCGTGCACGACCGTGAGGTTGTTGACTGAAACGGTGACCGGCATGGCGTATCACTCAATTGATGTTGACGAGGCCACCGCGAATCTTGTGGGTGCCGGATGCACGGCTCACCACTTCCGTGCCTTTGATGATGAGTTTGCCGTCGCGTCGCAGCAGGATGGAAGCGTTTCCGCAGTTCAAGCTGAGTTCGGTTTCTGCCTGGAGACGCAGTGTCTTGCCGTTGACGACCAACTCCTGTTCTGGCCCAGCTGCCGCGCTTGTAGCAGCGGCGGGCGGTGTCGCCAGTCGTGCCAAGACCGCGCCCAGGATTATTGGCCGCGTACGGTCGCCGCCTTCGAACACAACAGCCACGTCATCACCCTTGCTGGCACTCACCTCACCCACGACGCGGGCGAGCACAGGATCGGGCATGCCGTTGAGTTGTATCCATGGCGTACCGTCGGCGTCGATGTTGGCCACGGTGGCGACCGCTACCTGCTGACCGGCGCCAAACGCCGCAGCCACCACTTCACCCTTGCGCACCACAGTTGTCTTGACCATGTCAGTTCTCCGCGATCTTGCTGCCTTTGATGACCACGTCGCCACTGCCCTTGACGTTGATCTTGTTGCCTTTGATGGTGATGTCACCGTTCTTCTTCATCGAGATCTCGGCAGAACCCACCTTGAACTGCATCTCGTCTTCCGCGACGATCTGAATCTTCTTGGCGTTCACCACGTAGTCCTTGGTGATCGAGAGTTTGGCCTGACCACCGACCGACACCTTGTCGTCCTTGGCCACGCTGACGGTGCGCTCGCTGGCGAAGGTCTCTGAGACATTGCCACCAACATTGATCGAACGGTTGCCTCCGATGGATTCGGATTTGCCCGCCCCGATGCTCTCGACCTTGGAGCCGGCGACAGACTCCGCCATGACGGCGCCCACCGTGATAGCCAGGGCTGCACCGACGGTGAGTTCCATCGCACCGCCCACTGTTTCGGCATAGTTGACCGCCACTGTCTCGGTGAGTGTCGACCCGACCGTGATGCTCATCGCACCGCCGATGACTTCGCTGTGGGTCGAAACCACGTTGACGGCTTTGTTGCGAAGCACCTTCTCGAACTTGTCTCGCTCGACAGTCATGAAGCGGTCGTGACCGATGGTGATGCTCTCGTCGTTGTCCACCCGTTCCGTGCGGTCGTGGTGGACGGTGATCATCTCGTCGTTGTCCACCACCTCGGTGCGGTCGTGCTTGACGTGCACCTGCTCATCGTGGTCGATGGTCTTGTGCCGGTCGTGCCCGACCCAGTGCGTCTCGTCGTTCTCGACCTCGATGTCCTGGTTTTTCTCGGCGTGGATCCACACCTGCTCGCTGCCGGCCTTGTCTTCAAAGCGGATCGCATTGGCGTTGCCATACCCGCCGCCCTTGGACGAGCGCGTGAGGATGCCGCTTTGTGTGGCGTTGGCGGGCAGCTCCCAGGGCGGCATCTGCTCGGCGTTGTAGACGCGGCCGGTGATGAGGGGCTGGTCGGGGTCGCCTTCGAGAAAACCGATCACCACCTCCTGGCCGATGCGCGGGATGTGGATGGCACCGAAGTTCTTGCCCGCCCAGGGGTGCGACACGCGCACCCAGCACGAGCTCTTGTCGTCTTTTTTGCCGTAACGGTCCCAGTGGAACTGCACCTTCACGCGGCCGTATTTGTCGGTGAAGATTTCTTCGCCGCCGGGGCCCACCACCACGGCGGTTTGCGGGCCGTGCACCACCGGCTTGCGGGTGCGCCGCTCGGGGCGGAACTGCTGGTCTGACGGGATGGCGGTGAAGTCGCAACGCAGCGCGCTGCTGGCGGTCGAGCCCGATTCGGTGGCGTCGGTCTGAGCGTGCAGGCTGATGCCGGTGACGAGGTACTCGATGTTCTGGTCTTCGCGCGGGTGGTTGGTCAGCGACAGCAAGCGGCCCACTTCGATGCCGTGGCCGTTGGAGTCACCTTGCAGCACCATCGCGCGGGCGTGCATCTCGTCGACACGGTCTTCAGAAAATTGTGTGCCGTCGGCGGACTGGGTGTAGTCGCCCTGGTAATCGAACACCTCGTAGTCGGACAGCTCGTGCTTGCGCGCCTTTTTCTTGTCGACCTTGAGGTCGGTGGAAGGGCGCTCGAAGTCGTAGCTGCGCAATGTGACTTGGCCCGGGATCACCGAGCTCGAGAAGCGCCAGGCTGACACCAGCTCGTGGTCGGGTGGGGCGTCGGCGCCGCCTTCGTAGTAGGGCAGGGACTCGCAGGCGGGCGACGCGTCGTGCGCGCTTTGCGAGTCGACCAACACCAGCTTGTGTTCGCCGTCGGCGTGCTCAAAGTACCAGTAGATGCCTTCGTGCTCGAGCAGGCGCGCCACGAAGTCGAAGTCGCTCTCGCGGTATTGCACGCAATACGTCCACTTGCGGTAGCTGCGAAAGAGCTTGAACTCGAAGTTGGCGACGCTGTGGTCGTCGAACACCTTCTTGACGATGTCGGGCACCGTCATCTCTTGAAAGATGCGGCAGTCGAAAGTTTGCTTGAGGAACCACAGCCACGGCCGCACGATGGCTTGGTATGTGTAGTCGCTGCCGCGGTGGCCGGTCTGCGAAAAGCGCGTCACGTAACCGTGCAGGTAACGCTTGGCGTCGTCGCGCAGCTCCATGGTGACGGTGACGGGCTGGCCGAGCAGGTCGCCCGGTTGCAGGCTTTCCTTGCGACTCACCATGTTCAGGCGCGCTTCGCCGAGCGTGCTCAGACCTTGCGTCATGCTGATCGACGCAAAGCGCAGATCTTCGGCGGGCAAGGGAGAGCTGAGGCTGATCGGTTGCGGCATACGTGAGAACCAGTGGCTGCGCATGACTCATGCAGTGGAGCGAACAATAGGCCCGGCCCCCGGGGCGGTAAAGCGACCAAAGTCAATGACGGGCAGGCCGGTGCGCCACTAAGCTGTCAGCGACAGTCGCCGCGAGCCGCTTTTGTGCGCGGGCGAAACGGAGGGTTCACCCCATGCTGGTATGCGTCGATGGAACCGGGGCGTCAGACAGGGCCGAGTACGCGCGCATCTTTGCGCGCAGCTTCGTGAACCGGGTCAAGAACGAGCACCTGCGCGCCCACCCGCACCCCGACCCGCCGCCCATCCACCACCGTGGGCCGGGTGCTGACTTCACGGACGGGCTGATGGGTGGCTTCGGAGGTGAGCACCATGTCGACCCGGAGTTCATCGTTCGGGAGATCATCGAGGCTCAGCGCCGCATCAACGACGATGTGGATGCCATTCCCGCCTGGGCACTGGGCACGCCGGCCTCGTCGTGGTCGCCCGAAGAGACGGCCCAGTTGCAGCTCATCGAGCAGCGGCGCCAGCTCTTCATGGTGGGCCACAGCCGGGGTGCTGCCATCGTCATCCATACGGCGCGCCTGCTCATCCGCCATGGCATCACGGTGGACGCCATGTTCCTGTTTGACGCGGTGGCTCGCAACATGTCTCTGGACGCCGAGGTCATCCCGTCCAATGTGCGCTGCTGTTATCACGCCATGCGAGACCCGGCCGGCAACAGCCGTGGTTCATTCGGCAACTGCGGCATCTCGGCAGAGCTGCCTGTGGACTTTCAACCCCGGCCTATGCGCCGATTCTTCACCACGCACGGCGCCATGGGCGGCACTCCCTGGGGTCGCGACCCCGATCACATGTCGAGCTCCGGTACCTTCATCGCCGAAGGCGACCCGATGGGTTCCACCGCCATCACGCCCGAAGCCGAGTTGCGTGGCATGAACGAAGTTGAAAACTGGATGTGGCCGCACCTGCGGCGCCACGGCGTGGTGCCTTAGTCAGCGCAGTCGCGCCGCCACCAGCCAGCCGATCACCGGCTTGCCGGCTTCAGAGCGCAGCTGCTCCTGGCGCAGCACCAGCTCCTGCAGGCCTGCGGCGGCCAGCGCGGCGCTCACATAGTCACGCTGATGGGCGTAGCGCCCATGCGGTTGCAGGTGGTAGGGCTGGCCGTCTCCTGCCATCCAGGCCTCCACCGTGAACACCAGATGCCCGCCCGGGCGCATGGCCAGCGCGGCAGCCTGCAAGGCCTCGCCCAGCTCGCCGAAGTAGCACAGCGTGTCGGCGCAGATGAGTGCGTCCCAGCGCGCCGGGTGCGCGCGCATGTGCGCCACCAGCTCGGCGTGGTGCAGGTCGTCGTAGACGTGGCGTCGCTCGGCCTTGTCGAGCATGCCTTGCGACAGGTCACAGCCACTCAGGTCGCGCGCCCAGTCGCGCACCATCGGTCCGCACAGGCCGGTGCCGCAGCCGAGGTCATGAATGTCGAACTGCCGCGCCGGTGGTGGCAGCAGCTCGCGCAACAGCTCGGCCACCAGTTGCGGCGCGCGGTAGCCCAGGGCCGAGAGGTTGGCGTCGAAGGTGGCGGCAAAGGCGTCGAAGGTGCGCTCCACATACGCGTCGCTTGCGCGCTCGGGCACGGCGCCACCGGAGCAGGCGGCCAGGTGGTGCTTGATCACCGGGTTGTCGGGGTCGGTGGCCAGCCATTCGCGGTAGAGCCTGGCCGCTTCTTCGAGCCGGCCCAGGTGCACCAGCGCCTTGGGCACCGCGTTGCGCGCCTGCAGGTGGCGCGGCCACAGCACGATGGCGCGGCTGTGGGCGGTCAGGCCTTCGTCGACACGGCCTTGCTCCAGCAGCGTGAGCGACAGGTTGTACCAGGCCTGGGCGAATTCGGCGTTGACCTCGAGCGCCTTGCGGCACAGCGCTTCAGACTCGGCGTGCTCGCCACGCTTGCGCAGCATGGTGGCCAGGTTGTTGAGCGCGTCGATGTTGTCGGGCTTGAGCGCAAGGCAGTCGCGGTAGGCGGCCACGGCTTCGTCGAAGCGCTGGGTCTCGACCAGCACGTTGCCCAGGTTGTTAAGCGGCCCCGCTTGGCCGGGCAGGCCCAGGATGGCCTGGCGAATCAGGCTGAGCGCCGCTTCGCTGTGGCCGCGGGTGTGCTCCAGCACACCGAGGAAGTGCAACGCATCGGGCTGCCCCGGCCAGCGCTGCAGCACGGACAGCAACACGGGCTCAGCGTCATCGAGCTTCTTGTCGCGCAGCAACAGCACGGCGCGTTGCAGCATCTGCTGCTGTGCGAGCCGTGCGGCCCCGCTGAGGGGGCGTGTGGCTACTTGTCCCCTAGTCGAAGCCATAGGCGAAGTCGCCTGCATCGACAGTGAGCTCCACCTTGCTCAGTGGTGCGCCCGAAGCAAGGCGTGTCAGGTATTCATGGCTGATGCGTGGCAGCACGGTGTTGGTGAGCAATGCGTCGATCACGCGACCGCCGCTTTCCACTTCGTTGCAGCGGCTCACCACCAGCTTCACCACCTCGTCGTTGAAGACGAAAGGCACGCCATGGTTCGCTTCGACACGCTTCTTGATGCGGTTGAGTTGCAGCTTGACGATGCGGCCCATCATGTCTTCAGACAGCGGGTAATACGGGATGGTGACGATGCGGCCCAGCAGCGCTGCCGGAAACACTTTCAACAGCGGCTCGCGCAGCGCCTTGGCAATGGCGTCGGGCGCCGGCATCAACTCCGGGTCCTTGCACAGGTTCATGATCATCTCGCTGCCGGCGTTCGACGTGAGCAGGATGATGGTGTTCTTGAAGTCGATGAGCCGGCCTTCGCCGTCTTCCATCCAGCCCTTGTCGAACACCTGGAAGAAGAGTTCGTGCACGTCGGGGTGGGCCTTTTCCACTTCGTCGAGCAGCACCACGCTGTAGGGGCGGCGGCGCACGGCTTCGGTGAGCACTCCCCCTTCGCCGTAACCCACGTAGCCAGGGGGCGAGCCCTTGAGGCCGCTCACGGTGTGGGCCTCCTGGTATTCGCTCATGTTGATGGTGATCATGTTGCGCTCACCGCCGTAGAGCACGTCGGCCAGGGCCAGCGCGGTCTCGGTCTTGCCCACACCCGAGGGGCCGACGAACATGAACACGCCCTTGGGCTTGTTCGGGTCTTCGAGGTTGGCCCGCGCGGTGCGCACGCGCTGCGCCACGGCTTCGAGCGCATGGTCTTGGCCGATGATGCGTTCTTGCAGTGTGGGCAAGAGGTTGAGCACGGTCTTGATCTCGTCCTTGACCATCTTGCCCAGCGGAATGCCCGTCCAGGCGGCGACGATCTCGGCCACCACGGTGCCGTCGACCTGCATCGGCACCATCGGGCTTTCGCCTTGCAGCGCGGTGAGTTCGGCGAGTTTGGCTTGCAGCGCGGCGTGTTCGGGTGAAGCGGGCGCCGCCTTGGCCTTGCCCGTCTTGCTCGCCTTCGGCTTTGCGTCGGGGTCGGCCGGCGCGGCCGGTTTGGCTTCCAGGCTGGCGCGCATTTCGCGAATCTCGGCCACCAGCGACTTCTCTTGTTCCCAACGCGTCTTGAGCGCCGCAGCTTTGTCGTTCAACTGCCGCTGTTGCTCAGTCAACTCGGCCAAGCGTGCGGTGTGGTCGGCGCCGGCTGCGGCCTCGCGCTCTAGTGCGCCACGTTCGGCCACCAGGCGGTCAAGATGGCGGTTCGTGTCTTCGACCGCCGAAGGCGTCGCGGTTTGACCGAGCGCCACTTTGGCGCAGGCGGTGTCGAGCACGCTGATGGCCTTGTCAGGCAACTGCCGGCCGCTGATGTAGCGGGCCGACAGGCGCACGGCTTCGGTGATGGCTTCATCGA
>JACMKJ010000396.1 GCA_014380155.1 Rhizobacter sp.
CTGCGGCAAGACCCCGACGTGATCATGATCGGCGAAATCCGCGACTACGAAACCGCGCAGATCGCGGTGCAAGCCTCGCTCACCGGCCACTTGGTGCTGGCCACCGTGCACACCAACGACGCGCCGAGCACCGTCACGCGCATGATCGACATGGGCATCGAGCCCTTCCTGCTGAGCTCTAGCCTGCTGGGTGTGCTCGCGCAACGGCTGGTGCGCAAGCTCTGCCCGCATTGCAAGAAACAAGACGCGCGCGGCCGCTGGCACCCCGTGGGCTGCGGCGAATGTGGCCAGAGCGGCTACAAGGGCCGCACCGGTGTGTACGAGCTGATGGTGGTCGATGACAAGGTGCGCGGCCTGATCCACGCACGCGCTTCCGAGTCGCAGATCTTCGTGGCTGCCGAAGCCAACGGCATGCGCCCGATGCGTGAAGACGGCGAGCGCCTGGTGGCCGAGGGCATCACATCGCCCGAAGAAGTCATGCGCGTCACGCGGGAGTAATCAATGACGATCGCATGCGCGCAAGCCCGAGCGCCGGGCCGCCCCAAGCCGGGCTTGATCCCCTCGGGGGATCGGCCGCGGTACTCCGCGGTCGAGGGGCTGTAACGTGCCCGCCTACAAGTTCGAAGCCCTCAACGCCGCCGGCAAGACCACCACCGGCCTGCTCGAAGCCGAGAACCTGAAGGCTGCGCGCACGCAACTGCGTGCGCAGCAACTGGTACCGCTCGACGTGACGCAAGTCGCTTCGGCCGGCACACAGGCCAAAGGCGGCTTGCGCATGACGCGCCGCGTTTTCAACTCGACCGGTTTGACGGTCTGGACACGTCAACTCGCCGGCCTGGTCGGCTCGGGCCTGCCGCTGGAGCGTGCCCTTACCGCCCTCAGCGAAGAAGCTGAAGACCAGCGCCAGCGTGAGCTGGTGGCGCACCTGCGCAGCGAGGTCAACGCCGGCTCGCCGTTTGCACGCGCACTCGGCAGCGCACCGCGCGAGTTCGACGACGTGTACCGCGCCGTGGTGGCCGCCGGTGAACAAAGCGGCGCGCTCGGTACCGTGCTCGAACGCCTGGCCGACGACCTGGAAGAGCGACAGGCGCTGCAATCCAAGCTGATCGGTGCCACGCTCTACCCGGCTATCGTGTCGCTGATCGCGGTGGTGATCGTGATCTTTCTCGTCACCTACGTGGTGCCGCAGGTGGCCTCGGTGTTCACCAACTCCAAGCGCGCCCTGCCCGGCCTTACGGTGGCCATGCTGGCCATCAGCGCCTTCGTGCGCAACTATGGTTGGCTGATGCTGCTGGCCTTGATCGGCGCAGGCGTCGGGCTGAAGCTGATGTTGCGCAACGAGGTGTTCCGCGAACAGTTCGACGCCACCTTTCTGACGCTGCCGCTCATCGGCAAACTTGCACGCGGCTACAACGCGGCGCGCTTCTCTGGCACGCTGGCGATGCTGGCGGGGGCCGGTGTTCCGATCCTGAAAGCCTTGCAGGCCGCGGCCGAAACCCTTTCCAACCGCGCGATGCGCGCCGACGCGATGGACGCGCTGGTGCAGGTGCGCGAAGGTGCGCCACTTGCGTCCGCGCTCGCGGGCAAGAAGCGCTTTCCGGGCCTGTTGTCGATGTTTGCACGCCTGGGTGAGCAAACCGGCCAGCTGCCGCAGATGCTCGACCGTGCAGCGCGCCAGACCAGCCGCGAGGTGCAGCGCCGCGCCATGGCAATGGCGACCATCCTGGAGCCGCTGCTCATCGTCGCCATGGGTGGCATCGTGATGTTGATCGTGCTGGCGGTCTTGCTGCCGATCATTCAACTCAATACCTGGGTGAAATAGCACACGACTTGCGCCACGGCTAACGGAACTGGCATGCCCCATGCATGTGTCCAAGTGACAAAGTAGCTGGTAATTCGGGTTGTTATCGATGGCTACGCAAGGGCTTGGTTTGCTTCAATGAACCGAGAGCTTGCGTTTTCTGGAGGTCACATGAGCGCATCCAAAGGCTTGGTCACCGTGTCTTCGGGCACACAACGCGGCGGCATTCCGATTGCCCGCATGCGCAGCCTCTATCGGGTTGACGAGGTCGGGCGCAAGCTCGACAAACTCCCCGAGAAAGAGCACGAAGGCCTGCGCTCCACCTACGAGCGCATGCTGGAAAAAGGCCCCGAGCGCTTCCAGGTCAAACCCTCCGGCCTGCCGGCCATGGACCACCTCTACGACGACCTGCCCAACTTCGCCGAGGTGCTCGACGACATCAAGCGCCAGATCGCGCTCTGCGAAGACAGCCGCGACGCGCTCGAAATCACCCCCCTGCTGCTGCTGGGCCCACCCGGCGTCGGCAAGACCCATTTCGCACGCGAGCTCTCGATGCTGCTCGGCACCGGCATGGGCTTCATGTCGATGAGCTCGATGACCGCCGGCTGGGTGCTTTCGGGTGCCTCCAGCCAATGGAAAGGCGCCCGCCCCGGCAAAGTGTTCGAAACCCTGGTCGACGGCCAATACGCCAACCCGGTGATGGTGGTCGACGAGATCGACAAGGCTGGCGGCGAACACGCCTACGACCCGCTCGGCGCGCTCTACAGCCTGCTCGAGCACGACACCGCCGGCAGCTTCACCGACGAGTTCGCAGAGGTGCCGATCGACGCCAGCCAGGTGATCTGGGTCGCCACCGCCAACGATGGCCGCAGCATCCCCGAGCCCATCCTCAACCGCATGAACGTGTACGAGGTGGCCGCTCCCGACCGTGACGCCGCACGCCATATCGCGGCCAAGCTCTACCGCAGCATCCGCAGCGACCACGACTGGGGCAGCCGCTTCGCCCCCGAGCCGGGGCACGACGTGCTCGACTGCATGGCCGAGATGGCGCCGCGCGACATGCGCCGCGCCTGGATGACGGCCTTCGGCAACGCCAAACTCGGGCGACGCGATCGTGTGGAACCCTGCGACCTGCCCGAGGCCGGGTTCAAGAAATCAAGCATCGGCTTCGTGCAGTAAACCGGCCAGGGGTGCCGGCATGCGGGCAGCGCCCCACGTTGGCGATAAGCTACCGCCAACCCCGGAGGCCGCCACCATGTCCCTGCGCCCACGCTCCCTGCTGCGAATCACCCCGCTGGCTCTTGCGCTGATCTGTCTGGCTAGCCACGCCCAGACCACGCCCAAACCAGCAACCGCCGACTGCCCCAACCCGCAGCGCGACGACTGCCCCGCTGACAAAGCCAGCGACGAACAAGATCGGCCGGTGCGCAACAACGACCCCGGCTCGCCACAGGTCGCCGCCGACGCCCCTGTGCCAGCCGCAGGTGGCCCCGGCAGCCCCACACCGACACTGCGCTTCGAGCGCGGGCCCTTGAAGGTGCGCAGCCATGGCTTCAGCCTGGCGGTGGATCACGCGCTGTCGCCGCAGTGGGTGGTGGGTGTGCTGGGCAATGTGGCCAAGGGACGCATCGAGCGCAGCCAGACCGAGTTTTCGACGACGCCGGGCAACCCGACACAAAGCTTGCGCAGCGACACCACGGTCGACACACGCAGCACCTCGCTGGCCGCCTCGCTCAGCTACTTCACGCGCGACGCCATCGCCATCGATGGCGCGCTCTCGTTCACGCGCACCCAGCTGGAAACGCGGCGCGTGACCGACGAGCCCAACGAGTTCGGCGGCGACAACGTGAACAGGAGCATCGGCCTGTGGCTGAGCGCCAGCCGCATCTGGCGCTTCGGCCCGCGGTCGGTGGTGCCACAGCTCGGCCTCGAATTCACCGACACCCGCACCGATGCGCTGGACGCGCAACAGCGCGACCTGGCCAACCCCGGCAACCCACCCAGCCCCGGCTTTCGCATCGACGAAAAGCAGCAGCGCACGCTGGCCACCTTGCTCAGCGTGCAGTTGCAGCAGCCGGTGAGCATGAGCTTCGGCACCTTGACGCCCTACGGCCGCGTCAGCTGGCGCCAGCGTGTGTGGAAGAACGCCGACCCGGTGACCTCTCAAAACGCAAACGGGCTGACGCGCGAGCTCGACCCCGATGCCACCGAAAGCCGCAGCTCGTTCGGCCTGGCGGCGGGCGTGATCGCGCAGTTCACGCGCGGCATCGCCACCTTTGCCGACGTGTCATTCCGGCGCGGCAGCAACGACCTGCGCGAAACCCGCCTCGGCCTGGGCGTCAGATTCGAGATCTGACGTGCCGACCGTTGCCACTTTCATCAAGCACCTCAGTGCACTCGGCGTGCTGCTGCTCAGCGCCTGCGCGAGCACGGCGCCCACACCCCCGCCCAACCTGAGCGAAGAGCAGCTGATGATCGTCGACTGCCTGCTGCAAGGGCAGGTGCGCCAGCTGGGCAACATCGCCACGTCGCTCTCGGCACGGCGCCCGCAGAAGCTGCCGGCTTACGAGTGCGCGCAAGCCGGCGGCGAGTTTGCGCTGGCCACGCGCGACCCGGCGCGCGCGCTCGCCATCTGGCTGCCGTTTGCACAGCAAGGCAATGCCGAAGCACAAACCCAGGTCGGCGAGATGTATGAGCGTGGCATCGGCACGGTGCCCGACCACGCCACTGCAGCCACGTGGTACGCAAAGGCAAGCCAGCAAGGCGACAGCCGCGCGCTGATCAACCTCGCTTCGCTGCATGAGCGCGGCCTCGGCGTGAAGCGCGACCCGCTGCTGGCCGCGCGCCTGTTTCGCCAGGCCAGCGGGCAGGCGGGTGTGCCGGGCCGCATCACCATC
>JACMKJ010000397.1 GCA_014380155.1 Rhizobacter sp.
CAACCGCTACATCCGCAACTCGGTGGTGAACGGCGTGTGCCAAGGCGGCAACATGACCTTCCACGGCCAGATCGACGGTCTGCTGATCGAAGGCAACCGCATCGAGCAAGACGCGGCCGCTGCGGGCTGCTGGCTGATGTCCATCACCCAGGGCTACACCACCGCCGAGTGGTTCCGCAACGCCGTGGTGCGCAACAACAGGCTGATCAACGGGGGCAACACCGCAGTGGCAGTGCAGTCAGCGCCTGGCATCTTGGTCGAGGGCAACGTGGTCATCAACACGCAGTCGGCCTACCAGACGGGCCTGGGCATCGGCACCACGGAGTTCCAGGGCGGCGACGTGCCGGACGGGAACGCCACGGTGCGCAACAACACGGGTTGTTTCACGAACCCGAATGGGGGCAGCGCCCTGGTGCGCCTGACTTCGCCCAACTCGACCGCCAGCAACAACGTGATGTTGACGGGCGCAGCGGCAACCACCGGGGTTTGCGCACGCTGAAGTCGGCGTGCGAGCCGAGACTTACCTCGGGCGCATCCAGACCGGCTGACGGCCTTCCAGCGCATCGGGCATGGTTGCCGCCAGCAGGCGGTCTACACAATGCGGCCAATCGAGAACTTCGCGCACCCGTTTGACGGCGTTCTGCCCCATGTCCATCAGGTGCTGGGGGTCGCGCAAGGCTTCGATGATCGCTTCGGCCAGGCCGTCGGCGTTGTGCTTGTTGCTCAAGACACCGGTGACGTTGTGATCGACGATGTCGGGCAAGGCCCAGTTGTCCCAGTTCGCCGTCGGCAGGCCATGGGCCGCTGCTTCCACGTACACGATGCCCCATGACTCGCTGATGCTGGGCATGCAAAACAGCGACGCGCTGCGGTACAGCTCGTGCAGCTTCTCGTCGCTCGCGTGGCCGAACTGTTCGACGCCGGGTTCGTTGAGCGGCGGTGCTCCAGCGCTGACCACCGTGAGGGTGGCATCGGGCAGTTCGCGGCGCACCTTGCGGAAGGCTTCGATCAACACGGGCCCGCCCTTGCGTTCCCAGGCCCGCCCGCAGAACAGGATCTGCCGCTTCTTGTAGCGATCCAAATCGGCCGGAACGGGGTGATCCCAACGCCGGATCGGCCCGCCGCCCAGGGCGAACACCTTGCTCTTGGGGATGCCGTACTGTGCGTGCATCGTGTCCGCCACGAAGCTGCCGAACGAGACGATGGCATCGGCGTCGCGGTTGGCCTGGATGATGGCCGCCCGCTGCGTATCAACTTCCTGCTTGCTCAGCGCGCCCCAGCCGAAGCCTGCGGATTTGACGGCATCGTCGACGGTCATGTCCTGGAACAGCACGCGGCGGATCGGCAGAGATTTGTCGATCACCGGAATCGCGTAGTGGTACATCACCCAGCTCCCCTCGGGCAACTTGCGCAGCAAGGGGCCGAGCAGTTCGCCGCGCTCGTCGGTGCTGAGCGTGGGCGCATCACCACCGGGTTTGGACGAAACGATGCCGAGCTTGCGCTGCAGCCGGCGCATGAAGTGGCGCACCTGGCTGCGGCCGTGCAACTCTTTCAGATCGGTGTCGAAACGGCTCAGTGCACCGTACAGCCGGCCGTGGCTGCGCAAGCCTTCGATCAGGGCCACGGTGGTGCCGGAGTTGGTCCAGCGATCCCACGGATCGCCGGGTGCGATGTACAGCATCTGCGGTACGGATGTCGGCATGGTCTTGAAGGCAAAAGTGTGGTCGGCAGCCTGCGGTGGCAAAGGCTGAATGAGTCTAGCGTGCGGGGCTGCCGCTTCGGATCCAGTGGGCCAGCGCGGTGGCCACCTTGTGATTCGCGGCGGGCACGTAATGGCTGTCGGGCAGGAAGTTGGTCGGGTCGTTGGCCGAGAACAGCGTGTGGGTGCTGATGTAGTCGATCTTCGAGGCCTTGAGCGTGCTCTCCAGCGCCGCATGCAAATGGTCGGACTGGCCGCGCGTGTGCAGCAGCAACACCACCAGCCGTTCACCGCGCTCCTGGGTGCGGCGCGACAAGTCGACCAGCATGGCCTTCAAGACCTTGATGTCTTCGGCCTCGGGGTTGAAGCCGTCGCGCGCGTCGTAGACGCCCTTGTCATAGGCTTCACTGTGGGCGACCCACCCACGCCGCACCAGGCGCACCACGGCCGATGAGTCAGCCAGTGATTTGTCGAAAGTGAACCAGTGGTAGCCCCGATCGCTCGCCTTGAGTTGTGCCTTGTATCGGCGCCAGCTGTCCGACTGCTGGCTGAAAGCTTCGCGGAACTCGGCTTCCGAGCGGATCAGCGGCTGCTCCTCGGTCAGCTCCGACCCGCTCAACCGGTAGCGCGGGAAGGAAAATGGCGCGGGGTTCTCGAAGTGCCAGATCAACCCTGACATCGAGCCCATGTCGGGGATGCTGGACGAGAGCAGGCCCAGCACGACCACGTCGGCCTTGCGAAGCGGCGCATCGGCCTTGTAGCCGGCATAAGCATGAGACGGCGGAGCAGCCGGGCCACCCACGGCGCGCAAGGTCAGGCGTCCGTCAATCGCCGCGGCGGCGTTGGCCGCATGCATCGAGAAAGACTGCCCGTATACCGCCACGAGCATGTCGCTCCTTTCCTTCGGCTGTGACGCTCCTTTGCCGAGGTTTTCCGGGGTGAGCCAGCCGGCGCCGATCATCAGCCCCTCTTTCTTGGGGTCGGCCGCGATGGAACGCGCCACTTTGCCTTCGACAGAGCGGCCGTATTCGAAGTAACGGCCCAGCGTGGTGGCGCTGGCGGCACGCGAACCCAAGGCCAGGTTGATGCCGATGTCTAGCAAGGCAAGCCACACGATCACCCAGCACACCGTGATGGCGCTGCGCCCCAAGAGGATTTTCTTCAGGAGGTTCATCATGCTCAGAACTGGAAATAGATGAACGCGCTGCGAGCGTTGGCCAGGCCCATCAGCGTCAGGAAAACGAGCACGGCGTAGAACCCGGCCCGCAGCGGCAAGGACCATGCACGGTAAAAGGTTGCGCGGCCACTTCGGTAGGCGGCAAAGTCATACAGGCAGAGCACACCCACACCCAGCAGCGTGGCCAGCGGCGGGCGAGCCACGGTGGCCGCCCAGACCTGCGAGCCCATCAGCAGCTCGGCAGTGAAGGCCTGGATCTGGTCAAACGACTTCGCGCGAAACAGCAACCAGCCGTAGCAGACGAACTGGAAGAACACGACCGTGGCCAGCACCCGGCCGACCACCGCCTTCCAGCCCAGCAGCTTCAAAGGTTTGATGAAGCCGTTCACGATCAGCAGGCCACCCTGGTAGGCCCCCCACAAGATGAAGTTCCACGCCGCCCCGTGCCAGAGGCCACCGAGCAGCATGGTGATCATCAGGTTGACCTTGGTGCGAAGCGGCCCCACGCGATTACCGCCCAGGGGGATATAAAGATAATCTCTGAGCCACGACGAAAGCGACATATGCCATCGCCGCCAGAACTCGCTCGCATTGGATGAAAAGTAAGGAAATCTGAAGTTCTGGCTCAACTCGATCCCGAACAGCTTCGATACGCCGCGTGCGATATCGGTGTAGCCCGAAAAATCACAGTAGATTTGAAGTGCGAATGCGTAAGTGCCCAGAATGATGGCGCCGGCATTCGGAGTTTCAACACTGTTGAATACCGAATCAACCGAGGGTGACAGGCCGTCGGCTACGACGATCTTCTTGAACAACCCCAGGAGAATGAGAAAACAGCCGCGAGTGAAAAACTCCTCGGTGATGGTTCGGGGTTTTTCGAGCTGAGGGATCAGAACACCAGGTCTTTCGATAGGGCCTGCCACCAACTTCGGGAAGTAGGCAATGAAAAGTGCGTAATGACGAAACTTCGTGGTCGCCGGAAGGTGCCTCTGGTGTATCTCTATTACATAACTGAGCGATTCAAAAATATAAAAAGAAATTGCCGGCGGTAGAACGATGTTGAGATAGGTTCGATTGACTTGAAAACCCAGCGACAGTAATGCCGTTTCAGCAGATTCAATGAAAAAGTTGAAGTACTTGAAATAACCCAGAATCGTCAGCGCAAAGACGGTGTATATAGTGATATATCGGACTCGTTTGCTTTGATCGTCAGTTTGCCCAACCGCTCGGCCGGCGATAAAACTGGCACCCGTCACCAGCCATATCAACAGCAGAAACCGTACATCCCAACAGGCATAGAAGTAGTAACTTCCGGCCAGCAACAAGGCGTTTTGAACCTCATGACGCCTGATGAGTGCGTAGAGGGTGAAGCCGAAGAGCAGGAAGTAGGCGAACTGGAGCGAAGCGAAGTTCATGTCCGGGTGGGCAGGAGCGGTGGCTCTGGGTTGTCATCGCGAGAGACGCATGTCTCGCGCGTGGGTTGGGGCGCTGGGTGTGGGCACAAGCCGCATCCGCCGAGCTGGCCGATGGCAACGGCTGCTCCGGGCCGAGGCAGTATGGCTTCTCGGCCGTTTCGTTGAAACCCTGGTGTTGGGGGGTGCACAACGGCATGACTTGGCGCTCACACTATGCTTGCGAGCGTGAAGAACTTGATGGCTTTTGCCGAGCGCGCAGCGAGCTTAAGTGCCACCAGCCTGCCCCCCATAAACTCGTCTTGTTAAGTTGTCATTCAGCAACGAGGTATCGATTGACGATTTTTTATATATGCCCTTGGGCGGAAAAGCCCACGGGAGGCATTAAGCAGATATTTCGCCATGTCGAGGCGCTGAATAATGCCGGCTTTGATGCATACGTGCTTGCGCTGGAGGCCACGATGCCCTCGTGGTTCAGCTCTTCTGCGGCGGTGGCGAGGGTGGTCACCGGAAGACTTTCCAGTTTTTCAAGGGGCTTGTCACGGAAAAAAAATAAGACAGCATGGATATCATCGATGACCGCCCCGGTTGTCGAAATGAATCGATTTCAAGAAGCGGTAAAAAAACGAGAGCTCAACTCCAGCGATATCCTGGTACTTCCTGAATATGTGGGCAAGGCATTGCGACCCTGCGGGTTTGGCTCGAAGCTGATGGTTTTTAACCAGAATGCTCACTACACCTTCAATGGGTTTTCGCATTCCGATGATTCCAGTGAATTTATCTACAAAGGACACTTGCTCGCTGCATTGGCAGTGTCTGAACATACTTTTGACTATTTGAAGTTTGCATTCCCTGATGCCCGTGTTCTTTTGACACCGAATGGAGTTGATGGGGGTACATTCTTTCCCGGGAGTGTTCGCAAGAAGAAGCAAATTGCTTTCATGCCGCGCAAGCTCCCTGGCAGCATCGTTCAAGTTTTGCAGATATTGCAAGGCCGGGGTTCCTTGAAAGGATGGGATCTATGTCCGATCGATGGCATGGCCGAGGCTGAGGTCGCGGAGGTTTTGCGACAATCTGCGATTTTTTTATCCACGTGCCACGACGAAGGGTTTGGGTTGCCTCCTTTGGAAGCCGGTGCAAGTGCTTGTCTGGTCATTGGGTACACAGGTTATGCGGCGAAAGAATTCATGCGACCTGAGTACTGTTACCCCATCGCGCAGGGTGATGTGCTGGGTTTTGCAAAGACGCTCGAGCAGGTGATTCTGGAATTCAACCTCAGCCCGACCCGATTGCTCCAACAGGCTGCGGATTACGCTGAGTTCTTGGGGAATAACTACTCCAAGGAATTGGAAGCCAAACGTGTTGTTGCGGCTTGGATGGAAATAGTCCCACCGGGGGATCAGCGGCGCTGCCTTCCTGCTTCAGCTGTACGGAACCTGAAAGCTGCAGCCGTCTCCACATAAGAAGCGCCACATGTTTGAACCTTGGACACGAAGGCTTTCCATCACTCTCTGGCGAAGGCTTGAAGCAACCCCCGCATTCAGGCGGGTCGATACCTCGGTATTGCGTGGATTTGTGACGCCGCGCGTATCTGAAACGAGACGGCTTGAAAAAGCACCTCAGCTAGAATTTAAACGAGCTTCTGCCGATATCACGAGCCAGTCCGAGGGGGCCGGCGCTCACCCGAACTGCAACTCATTGGCAGCGCTGCACGCGGGCTGTCACCAAAACGAACGATCGTTTGCACCCGATGCCGCATGATCAACGAACCTCCTTTTTCGGCCCTCTTCCCGACGCTCTCCCGCTGCGGTTGCGCCGTTTTAGCTCACGACCTAACGCCTTGAACACTGCTCCTCAAGCCTCTGCGCTGGTCTTTGTGGCGGGCCCGCTTCGTTCGGGCTCCACGTTGCTCACCTTGATGCTGGATCGTCATCCAAGCATCAAGAACCCGGGCGAGTTCGATTTCCTGTTCGACGCCTTTGGCGTGGACGGGGGCCTGGCCGCAGCACAGGCCACGACGCCGGAACAGTTGGAAGATTTTTATAGCGATCACCGTGGTTATCTGTCATCGCCCCAGCGATTGGGGCCGGTTGCGCCGGTGCCGCAACGCCTGCGTGAACTGGTCAGCCGCTACGCTGAAGGGGTGCCGCGTCTCGCACTGTGCATCCACCGCAATTTTGTGAGTGCGCACGAGATCTTCCCGCAGGCGCGTTTTATCCACCTTCTGCGTGACGCGCGTGACTGCGCCAAGTCGGCGGTCTCTGCATGTTTTGCCGGCAACGTGTACTACGGGCTCGAACCGTGGATGAACTCTGAGGAAAGCTGGGACCGTTTGCGGCCCCGCCTGGCGCCTCACCAGTACATCGAGGTGCGCTATGAGGAACTCGTGGCCGAGCCTGAGCGGGTGCTGACAAGCATCTGCGAATTCCTGGGCTTGTCGTACGAGCCTCAAATGCTCGACCTCAGCAGCACCACCTACGAACCGCCATCGCCGCGGTTTGCCAACCAGTGGCGGCGGGGCATGAGTGCGCGCGACATCGGGCTGATCGAGGCGCGTGTGGGTTCGATGATGGCGGCGCGTGGCTACGAGTTGGTCGGCCCGACCCAGCGCCAGCTGAGTGCCTGGACGCTGATGTCGCTCAAGTTGCAAAACGCCGTTTCACGCCACCGTACCGGCATACAGACCTACGGCGTGTCGACCTGGATGCAAGACATCGTGGCACGCCACCTGGGCTTGCGCGGGCTTTTGCGATCGACGCGCTTGAAGATGTTTCCGGTCAAGGCCAAGACGCTGAAATGACGTTGCGGGGCTGAGCCGCCCCGGCTTGCCCTCACACCTTGAACGGGAAGAAGTACGGAATTGCCACCCGCGCCGTGGCCAGATAAACCAGCCGAGGTGCCGACCAGGGTCAGGATGCCGCTGATGCTGGCGGCGTAGCACATGGGAAGCAGCAGGCGTGAAGCCGAATGTTCCCGTGACGCGCGGAGGGGGGCGATCAGGAGGCCACCACCGCGGTGTTATTGAGGAAGGCCGAATACGCGCTGGTGGCCAGCGTCAGCTTGAACAAGGCCCAGCGGTAGCCGCCGCGCAGCAGGCGGTCGGTGAACAGGTCGAGCAGGTGCGATTGGTCCACACCGTGAGCAAACCGGTGTTGGAAAAGTCCTTCAGCACCTGCTCCAGGGTGACAAAGTTCAAGAAGAAGAACACCCCCGCCGCACCGGTGAACACCATCGCCGGCGCATGGCGGCCAAGGCCCAAGAGGACCACCAACACGGCCAGAACGGTCAGCACGACCCCTTGTTGAAACGTCATGCGAGCACGCCGAGCTCACGCAAACGAGCGATCACCGCATCGGCTGCCGCCTCGGCGCTTTGCCGTTCGGTGTTGACGCGAATCTCTGGCGTCTCGGGCGGCTCGTAGGGTGAGTCGACGCCGGTGAAGTTGCGCAGCTCGCCCCGCCGGGCCTTGCGGTACAGGCCTTTCACGTCGCGTGCTTCGGCCACGTCGAGCGGCGTGTCGACATGGACTTCGATGAACTCGCGTTGCTCGAACAAACCGCGCGCCATCGCCCGCTCGGCCCGGAAGGGCGAGATGAAGGCGGTGAGAACGATCAGGCCGGCGTCGACGAACAGGTGCGCCACCTCGGCCACGCGGCGGATGTTTTCGACCCGGTCGGCGTCGGTGAAGCCGAGGTCTTTGTTGAGCCCGTGGCGCAGGTTGTCGCCGTCGAGCAAGTAGGTGTGGCGGCCCAGTGCGTGCAGCTTCTTGTCGACCAGGTTGGCGATGGTCGACTTGCCCGCGCCCGACAAGCCGGTGAACCACAACACCGCCGGGCGCTGGCCCTTGCTGCGTGCGCGTGCATCCTTGTCCATGTCGACCGGCTGCAGGTGCACGTTGTGCGCGCGCCGCAGGGCAAAGTGCAGCATGCCGGCGCCCACGGTGTTGTTGCTCATCCGGTCGATCAGGATGAAGGCGCCGGTGTCGCGGTTCTCTTTGTAGGCATCGAAGGCGATGGGGCGGTCGAGCGCGAGGTTGCACACGCCGATCTCGTTGATGTCGAGCTTCTTGGTGGCCAAGTGCTCCATCGTGTTGACGTTGATCTTGTACTTGGGCTCGGTGATGGTGGCGCCGAGCGTGCGGGTGCCGATCTTGAGCAGGTAGGGGCGCCCGGGCAGCATGGCGTCGTCGGACATCCAGACCAGCGTCGCTTCGAACTGGTCGGCCACCTCGGCAGGGCTCGTGGCCAGCGAGATCATGTCGCCGCGCGAGATGTCGATTTCATCGGTGAGCGTGAGCGTGATCGACTGTCCGGCCACGGCCATCGGCAGGTCGCCCGAGGCGGTGACGATGCGTGCGACGCGGCTTTCACGGCCGGAGGGCTGCACCCGCACCCGATCGCCGGGCTTGACGGTGCCGCTGGCCACCGTGCCGCAGAAACCGCGGAAGTCGAGGTGCGGCCGGTTGACCCACTGCACCGGCAGACGAAAAGCCCCGGCCTGCTGCACCGACTCTTCGATGCTGACCGTCTCCAGGTAGCCCATCAGCGTGGAGCCGTGGTGCCACGGCATGCGCGGGCTTTTTTCGATGATGTTGTCACCGCGCAGCGCCGACAGCGGGATGGCGGTGATGTCTTCCAGGCCGAACTGCGCCGCGAAGCTGCGGTACTCCTCGGTGATGGTGTGGAACACCTTTTCGGAATAGTCGACCAGGTCCATCTTGTTGATGGCCAGCACCACCTTGCGGATGCCGATGAGCGACACCAGGAAGCTGTGGCGTCGTGTCTGCGTGAGGATGCCGCGGCGCGCGTCGACCAGGATCACCGCCACGTCGGCGGTGGAGGCCCCGGTGATCATGTTGCGGGTGTACTGCTCGTGGCCAGGGGTGTCGGCGACGATGAACTTGCGTCGGTCGGTCGAGAAGAAGCGGTAGGCCACGTCGATGGTGATGCCTTGCTCGCGCTCGGCGGCCAGGCCGTCGACCAGCAGTGCGAAGTCGATCTCGCCGCCTTGTGTGCCCCACTTCTTGGAGTCGGCCTCGATGGCGGCCAGCTGGTCGTCGAACAGCATCTTCGACTCGTAAAGCAGGCGGCCGATGAGGGTGCTCTTGCCGTCGTCGACGCTGCCGCAGGTGATGAAGCGCAGCAGGCTCTTGTGCTCGTGCTTCTTGAGGTATTGCTCGATGTCGGTCGAGATGAGGTCGGATACGTGGGCCATGGTGTGGTGCTCCTTTGCGAGGCTCAGAAGTAGCCTTCTTGTTTTTTCTTTTCCATCGACCCCGAGGAGTCGTGGTCGATCATGCGGCCCTGCCGCTCCGAGGTGCGTGTGAGCAGCATCTCCTGTATGACCTCGGGCAGGGTTTGCGCGTTGGACTCGACGGCGCCGGTGAGCGGGTAGCAGCCCAGGGTGCGAAAGCGCACGCTGCGCATCTGCGGGGTTTCACCGGGGCGCAACGGCATGCGTTCGTCGTCGACCATGATCAGCGAGCCGTCGCGCTCCACCACCGGGCGCTCCTTGGCCAGATAGAGCGGCACGATGGGGATGTTTTCTAGGTGGATGTACTGCCAGATGTCGAGCTCGGTCCAGTTGGAGATGGGAAACACGCGCATCGACTCGCCCTTGTGCAGCCGCGCGTTGTACAGGTGCCAGAGCTCGGGCCGCTGGTTCTTCGGGTCCCAGCGGTGCTGGGTCGAGCGGAACGAGAAGATGCGTTCCTTGGCGCGAGATTTTTCTTCATCGCGCCGCGCACCGCCGAAGGCTGCGTCGAAGCCGTATTTGTCGAGCGCCTGCTTCAGGCCTTGTGTCTTCCACATGTCGGTGTGGATCTGCGAGCCGTGCACGAACGGGTTGACGCCGAGCGACATGGCTTCGGGGTTGTGGTGAACGATTAGCTCCATGTCGAGCTCGGCGGCCATGCGCTCGCGCATCGCGTACATCTCTCGAAACTTCCAGGTGGTGTCCACGTGCAGCAGCGGAAAGGGCGGCGGCGCGGGGTAGAAGGCCTTGCGCGCCAGGTGCAGCATCACCGAGCTGTCTTTGCCGATCGAGTACAGCATCACCGGCTTTTCGCACTCGGCCACCACCTCGCGCAGGATGTGGATGCTCTCGGCCTCCAGGCGCTGCAGGTGGGTCAGTTTGTTGTTGTTGTTCATGGCAACGGCGGTCTCGCTGGAGGTCGAAACGGGGGTGGGTTTGTGGGCAGGGCGCATCGGTGCGGGCGCAGAGGCTTGTTGCGCGGTGGTGGACGGGGCTTCGGCGGCATTCGCGCCGATGGGGCAGTCCCAAATGGCGACTTGCGACCTGCTGTCTGCGGGCGATGCCAGGCCCTGCAGCTGGGGCGCGTTGAGGGCGACACACAGCGGCGCTTCCAGCGTATCGGCCAGCTGAGACAGGCAGTGCGACATCGCGGGCGCGTCGATCGGGCCTTGCAGGCAGCGCCAGGCCATGCGGCCCTTAAGGGTTTGAGCGCGCACCAGGGTGGCTGCACCGTCCACGCCCACAGGTGTGGCGCAACACCACACCACTTGTGCGCCGCGTGCGCGGGCCGCATTTGTCAGGGTCGGCAGCACATCCGCCCACCACGCAGCGCCTTGTGGGGTGGCTTGGGCAGCCTGCCGCCAAGGCTCGAGCGCGAGACCCCAACGCACGAGGTAGCGTGACAAGGTGCGGTCTTCCATCTGCAGCCCGAAGCGGGCCTGGATCCACTGGGCGGCGTTGGCCAAGGTCCAGAGCCCGGCAGGAGCCCCCACCGCCTCGGGAGCCTGCAGCAAGGTGGTGTGGACCTCGTGCTCCTGTGTGGCATCGAGCACGCGGCCGACCCCGTGCTGGCGCCCACGGCCTTTGACCGGCACGGCGACCCAGCCGCCGTCAAGGTATGCCTTGTGCGCCGCGATCACGGTGGGGGCGCTGAGCCCGGTTTCACGCCGGATGTCGGCCAGTGATCGGCCAGCCACGCGCAACTCGACGGCGAGCTTGCGGCGGGCGTTCCATTGTTCGAGGTTGGCGCTTGTCTCGAAGCTCATTCGATCTCATTAAACATTCAGTGTCTCAGTGGCAACGTGCTCGGCGCACAACGCATCAGCCAGGGTCTTGGCGTGCACGCGCAGCTCGGGCACTGCGGTGCATTCCCAGTAGCGTGCCCGCAGGAAGGGGCCGATGTAGCGCAACACGTGCGAGGCCTGGCCTTCGGCGTTCAGCAGCGTGTAGTCGTCGCCGGTGGCCAGACCCAGGCCCAGTGGGTCGGGGGTGGCCAGGCCCCGCGAGAGCAAGGATTGCATCAGTGGCTCGCGTGCCTGCTTGAGGTTGGTGCTGGGGCCGGTGCAGTTGATCACGCGCGCCACCGGCAGCGTGACGGGGCTGCTCCCACCACGCGGGCGGTAGACCACATCGAGCGCGTCGGCCCCCTGCGGCCGCAGGGCTTGCAGCCGCCCGGCTTGCACACGCAGCCGGCCTTGTTGCAGCAAGGCCTGCAGGCGCTCGTTGAGTGCCGGGGCGAGGCGGTGACGGTGCACGTCCCAATAGGTTTGCAGATGGCGCAGAAACTGCGCCCGCTGGCGCTCGTCCAGCCGCTGCCAGAGGGCGGGTGTGGCGGTGCGCAGCGAGGCCAAGGTTTCGCGCCAGTCGGTGCCCTGCGCGGAGAGCACATCACATTGCTCGCGGATCAGGCGCAGCCAGTTTTGCAGCTTCGCCGGGCGGGCCAGCAGCTCGCCAGGCAGCGCGATGCCGATGGGCGGAGCGCCGCCGGTGCGGTGAGGTTGTGGCAGCAGGCCGCGGCGCGAG
>JACMKJ010000398.1 GCA_014380155.1 Rhizobacter sp.
GCCGCCCCGCCGGCGCGCCCGCCGGTGCGCGCAGCTACGAGCCGCGCTCACTGGCCACGCACACCACGCAGACCAATGTGCAGCAGCTGTTCAACTACTTCCGCCTCACCGGCGACCGCAAGTACCTGGCGCGTGTGCCCGAGGCGCTGGCCTGGCTTGCGACCTGCCGACTCACGCCGCAGCAGATTGCCGAGAACCCGTTGCTCAACGGTCGCACGCACCCGACCTTCATCGAACTGAGCAGCAATGTCGGCCGCTTCGTGCACCGCTACGGCTCCAACATCTGGAACGGCGCGTACTACTTCAATCATGACCACAGGGCGACGCCCAGCCACTACTCGGCCGGCCGCAACATCAACATCGCCGGCATGCAGGCCACCTACGACCAACTCAACGCGATGACCGATGCCCAGGTCGCCGAGCTGGTGTCGCGCTCGCCGCTCAACACCACCAAGCCGCGCGCCTTGCCCAAGTACTTCTCGATCCGCGAGGTCGACTTCGGCGACCTCTACGTGGGCGCGGTGATGACCACGCCGGTCATCACCGAGGCCGCTGCACAGGCCGTGATCACCGACCTGGGCGACAAGAACCACTGGCTCACCCGGCTGCCGTTGGTCACCAACCCGTATGCGGGCAACGGGCCTGCCGCCCCGTGGACGGGCACCGAGTACATGAGCAAACATGTGGGCGACATCTACGACACCTCGCCCTACGACGCGGTCGACCCGCCGCGCCTGCCGCCCTATGAAGTGAAGGAGCAACCGCTGGGCATCTCCACCGCCAACTGGGTGACCAACATGGGCCGGCTGATCTCGTACGTGGCGCCGGTCAGCGCCACCTGATGGCACCCTGAGAGGGGCATGGTGGAAAGCCCGGCCGGCCTGTTGCGGCCGGGCTTGCTACATTCCCACCTGATGGCGTCGTCATACAACCAGGGCGCCACCCCGGAGAGAAAGAACATGAACGCGCCCACGCTGGCCCCCAGACGGTCCAAGCCCCGCAACCTCGCACTCGACGTGGTCGATGGCATGACCGAGCGCGTGCGCAACGGGGCGCTGGCCGTGGGCGCCAAGCTGCCCACCGAGGCGGAGATCATGGAAGAGTTCGGCGTCAGCCGCACCGTGGTGCGCGAGGCGCTCTCGAAGCTGCAGGCCTCGGGCGTGGTGCAGACGCGCCACGGCGTGGGCACTTTCGTGGTGGGTGTCGGCGAGGCGAGCGCCTTTCGCATCGCTCCCGAACAGATGGAGACGCTGCGCGACGTGATCGCGGTGCTCGAGCTGCGCATCGGCGTCGAGACCGAATCGGCCGGCCTGGCGGCCATGCGCCGCACCGACGCCAACCTGGCAGTGATGCGGCAAGCGCTCGACGAATTTGCCGCCGCGGTGAGCGAGGGTCTCGACGCGGTGAATGCCGACTTCACCTTCCATTCCGAGATTGCCCGCGCCACGCAGAACCCGCGTTTTGCCGACCTGATGGGCGCCTTGGGCATGCAGGCGATTCCGCGCGCGCGCCTTGACCCGGCCAATCCCGACGACGCCGAGCGCTTTCAATACCTCAAGGGCGTGAACGGCGAGCACGAGAGCATCTACCACGCGATCGCCGCACAAGACGTTGAGGCTGCCCGCGCCGCCATGCGCACCCACCTCGTCAACAGCCGCGAGCGCCGCCGCCGCGCGGCGGTGCTGGCCGACGCTGAGCCCTGACGGCGCGGATGAAGTTGTCAAGAGGGCGTAGACGACAGGGATAAGGAGTCCCCACATTGCGAAGCTCTTTGGGTAGTTGTACGATGACATACAACTAAAGCGCGGATCCCTCCGCCAACCCTCAGGAGACACACGCATGAACATCAAGATATTCACTGCCGCCTTGCTCTTTGCAAGCGCCGCCGCCGCTCAAGCCCAGGGCTGGCAACCCGACCGGCCCATCCGCATCGTGGTGCCGTATCCACCCGGCGGGTCGTCCGACATCATTGCGCGCGCCATCAGCCAGCCGCTGTCCGAGGCGCTCAAGCAGAACGTCATCGTCGACAACAAACCCGGCGCCAACGGCAACACCGGCAGCGACTCGGTGGCCAAATCCCCCGCCGATGGCCTGACGCTGCTGATGTGCGACGTGGGCGCGCTCGCCATCTCGCCCTCGGTCTACCTGAAGCTGCCCTTCAACCCGTCGAAGGACCTGAAGGGTGTGGCCATGCTGGCCTACTCGCCGCACCTGCTGGTGGTGCACCCGTCTGTGAAGGCCAACAACCTGAAGGAACTGGTCGCACTCTCGCAGACCAGCAAGATCGACTTCGCCGTCACGGCGATGGGCAGCGCACCGCACCTGGCCGGCGTGGCGGTCGAGAAAGCGACCCAGGCCAAGTGGGAATACATCCCCTACAAGGGCGGCGCACAAGCGGTGGGTGACACCGTGGCCGGGCAGACGCACGTGGTGATGAACGGCATGCTGGCCACGCTGCCCTTCGTGCAATCGGGCAAGCTCAAGGTGCTGGGCGTGTCGAAGAAAACGCGCGTGCCGCTGCTGCCCGATGTGCCGACGATTGCCGAGCAGGGTATTGCCGGTTTCGAGTCGGGCACCTGGCAGGGCATGCTGGTGCCAGCCGGCACGCCGCAGGCGGTGGTCGATCGGTTGTCGACCGAGCTCTCGCGCATCATCCAGTCACCCGAGATCAAGTCGCGCCTCGCATCCCAAGGCGCGGAAGTGGCCACCATGACGCCAGCCGAATTTGGCCCCTTCTTCGAGCGTGAACGCGTCAAGTGGGCCAAGGTCGTGGCCGACGGCAACGTGAAGCTCGACTGACCCTGCATTGACGACACGAGGACACACCATGAGAGAAAACCGCCTGCGAACGATGTGGAAGGCCGGTGAGGCCGCCATCAACGGCTGGCTCGCCATCCCCAACAGCTTCTCGGCCGAAACCATGGCCCACCAGGGCTGGGACACGCTCACCGTCGACCTGCAACACGGCGTGGTCGACTACCAGGCCATGGTGACGATGCTGCAAGCCATCTCCACCACGAACACCGTGCCGGTGGTGCGTGTGCCCTGGCTGGAGCCGGGCATCCTGATGAAGACGCTCGACGCCGGTGCCTACGGCGTGATCTGCCCGATGGTGAGCACGCGCGAAGACGCACAGAAGCTCGTGGCATACACCAGCTATGCGCCCAAGGGCACCCGCAGCTTCGGCCCGGTGCGCGCGCTGCTCTACGGTGGCGCCGACTACCAGGAGCACGCCAACGACACCATCGTGCGCTTCGCCATGATCGAGACGGCGCAGGCGCTCGATAACCTCGACGCCATCTTGAGCGTGGAAGGGCTGGACGCGATCTACATCGGCCCCTCCGACCTGTCGCTCGCGCTCGGCTGCAAGCCCACCTTCGACGACGTGGACGAAAAAGCCGCGCAGGCGATCGACCACATCCTCGAGCGCGCCAAGGCGCATGGCGTGGTGGCCGGCATTCACAACGGCGGGCCCGACGCGGCTTTGAAGCGCATCGCCAAGGGCTTCCAGTTCGTCACCGTCAGCTCCGATGCGCGCTTGATCGCCGCCGGTGCGCAAGCCATCGTCGGCAAGATGCGCGCGGGGCAGGTCAAGCCCGACACCGGCGCTGGCTCTTACTGAAAACCACAAGGGACTGAGACATGAAGATCGGATTCATCGGCCTGGGCATCATGGGCGCACCGATGTGCGGCCACCTGATTGCGGCGGGGCACGAACTGTTCATCCACACGCGCAAGCCTGCGCCGGCTGACATCGCGGCGAAGGCCAAGGCCTGCGCTAGCGCTGCGGCGGTGGCGCAAGCGGCCGAGGTCATCGTCCTGATGCTGCCGGACACGCCCGATGTGGAGTCGGTGCTGTTCGGCAAGGGCGGCGTGGCCGAGGGTCTCGGCAAAGGGAAAACCGTCGTCGACATGAGCTCCATCTCGCCGATGGACACCAAGGCCTTCGCCAAGAGGATCGAGGCCCTGGGCTGCGACTATGTCGACGCGCCGGTCTCCGGTGGCGAGGTCGGCGCCAAGGCGGCATCGCTCACCATCATGTGCGGTGGCACCGAGGTGGCCTTCGAACGCGTCAAACCACTGTTCGAGAAGATGGGCAAGAACATCACGCTCGTCGGCGGTGTGGGTGACGGCCAGACCTGCAAGGTGGCCAACCAGATCATCGTGGCGCTCAACATTGCCGCCGTCGGTGAAGCCCTGCTGTTTGCCAGCAAGGCCGGCGCCGACCCGGCCAAGGTGCGCCAGGCGCTGATGGGCGGTTTTGCCGCCAGCCGCATTCTCGAGGTGCATGGCGAGCGCATGATCAAGCGCACCTTCAACCCGGGCTTTCGCATCGGACTGCACCAGAAGGACTTGAACCTTGCATTGCAAGGCGCCAAGACGCTGGGCGTGGCGTTGCCGCAAACCGCGGGGGCCGCGCAGCTCATGCAGGCGTGCGCTGCCAACGGCATGGACCAGCTCGATCACTCGGCCCTGGTGAAGGCGCTCGAACTGATGGCGAACCATACGGTCGCACCCGACCTGGCGGGTTGAGAATGCGAGGATGAGCCTCGACCCGCGCGCTTTCCTGAGATCGCTGTTCGATGCGGCGATTGCCGCAGCACAACCCTCGCGCGTGATGGCGGCGCACCTGCCGCCGCCGCCCAAGGGCCGCACCATCGTGATCGGGGCCGGCAAAGCGGGTGGCGCGATGGCTGCTGCGGTCGATGCGCTGTGGCCGCAAAACGCGCCGCTCTCTGGCCTGGTGGTCACGCGTTATGCCCACGTGCCGCCTGCGTACAAGCAGCAGCCCGGCCGCATCGAGGTGGTCGAAGCCGCCCACCCGGTGCCCGATGAAGCCGGTGCACAGGCTGCGAAACGCATCGTCGAGCTGACACGCGGCCTCACGGCAGACGACCTGGTGCTGTGCCTCATCTCCGGCGGCGGCTCGGCCCTGCTGAGCATGCCGGCCGAGGGCTTGACGCTCGCCGACAAACAACGCATCAACAAGGCCCTGCTGCACAGCGGCGCCAACATCACCGAGATGAACTGCGTGCGCAAGCACCTCTCGGCCATCAAGGGCGGGCGGCTGGCGGCGATGTGTGCGCCGGCGCGCGTGCTCACGCTGCTGATCTCCGACGTGCCGGGCGACGACCCGAGCGTGATCGCCAGCGGCCCCACTGTGCCGGACGCCAGCACCTGCGCAGATGCGCTGGCGATCCTGAAGCGCTACCGCATCGACATCCCTGCGGTGGCGCTCGACGGCCTGCAGCGCGGCACGCTCGAAACCCCCAAGCCGGGTGACGCACGCTTCAACGGCCACGCGCTATGGCTGATCGCCACCCCACAGGCCAGCTTGCAGGCCGCCGCCGATGCAGCGCACACCGTGGGCGTGCATGCGCACATTCTGAGCGACGAGATCGAAGGCGAATCGCGCGAAGTCGGCAAGGTGCATGCAGCCATGGCGCGCGCCATCGTGCGGCGCAACCAGCCCTTCACCAAACCCTGTGTCATCTTGAGCGGCGGTGAAACCACGGTCACGGTGAAGGCGGGTGCAAACATCAACACCCGCGCAGGCCGGGGCGGGCGTGCCACCGAGTTCTTGCTCGGCTGCGCGATCGCGTTGCAAGCCGAGCCCGGCGTGTGGGCGCTGGCCGGCGACACCGATGGCATCGACGGCGTGGAGAGCAACGCCGGCGCCATCGTCACGCCTACCACGCTGGCCCGCGCCGCAGCCCTGGGCCTGAAGGCGCAAGAGAGGCTCGACGCCAACGACGCCTGGCACTTTTTCGATCGCTTAAGCGACCTGGTGGTCACCGGGCCGACCTTCACCAACGTCAACGACTTTCGCGCGCTGCTGGTGTTGTAAGGGCACGCCGGCCCGACACGCTGGCAAGGCCATGCCGATTGCCCGGCAAAATACATCCTGTACGCTCAGGGCTGCCGTTAGGTCTGAACTTCGGGCACAGACATCGGTCAGAGACAAGCGGACAGTGGGAAACACGCCGCCTTTCGCACAGCCCCTTGAGGGAGGTTCACGCAACATGCAAAGAGAACCTCATGAAAACCAGAGACGTCGTTATCTTCACCGGCAAGCACTTCAAGGTGCCGCCGGGCATCCAACGCATTGACCACCGCGCCACCCACGGCTGGCAACTGCGCTACGGAGGCACCAAACTCTTCTCCGATGGCTCACAAGACGGCACCGGCGCGGCCGCGTCGCTCAAGCTGGCCACCGAAGAGTTGTTCAAGCGCATCGCCAAGCTACCTGCGCCCTCGCGGCTGCAGCGTGAGCCGAGCGAGAACAAGTCCACCGACTTGCCGGTCGGCATCTCGGGCCCGGTGGTGCGTTTGCGCCCAGGGGCCAAGGTGCGCGAGTGCAACTTGCTGGTGTCCTTGCCACGCTTTGGAGCCATCCCGCGGCGCAGCACCATCTACATCGGCAACGAAAACACCTACACCGAGCAGCGCTACCGGCGCGCGCTTGCGCGTGCCATCAAGCTGCGCGAAGAGGCCGAAGAGGTCTACCAGCGTGAAGCCACCCGCGTGAAGAGGGCGGGTGCGCAAGTGATGATCGCCAAGCAGCAAGCCCGGCGCAGCGCCTCGGCGCGCTGAGCCGAACCGTTCGCAGGCTTAAGCCAGCCCATCCGGCCAGCGGGCCGGGTGGGTTTCTGCGCGTCTGCCCTCTTGCTGCCAATCGACTAGAACCGAACGGATTTGTACAAAAACAAAAACGATTCGCACATCTTTGGCGCGCATTGCTTTTCGTTTCAAACAACCCCAGGAGACAAACCCATGCAGCGCAGCCGCCGCTAGTTCATTGCCTATGCCAGCGTTTCAGCCAGCGTGTCCGCCATGGGGCTGACCGCTTGCAGTTCGATGGGCCCGGCGCCTTCGCCCAGCTTCACGCTAGGCACGTCGGACAGAGCCGCGATGCGGCCGAGGTGAAAAAATACGCCGACGACCCGAACTGCGGCTTCCCGTTCAGCCACGAGCTGGTGGCCGACTTTTTTGCCGGCCTGCGCGACCTGTCACCCGCCGGGTCCTGGTCGCCGCTGACCACGCCACCGATGTGTCGTACAAGTTCTACCCCGGCGCGCGCCACGAGATCTTGAACGAGACCAACCGCGACGAGGTCGAGCGCGACATCGTGGGCTGGCTCAACGCCAAACGCGTCTGAGCCGTCAGAACGGCATCAGCTCCAGGTTGAACACACGCTCCAGCAACCACACGGCGGCCAGCGCTGCGATCAGCAGCGAGCCGCCGATGAAGATGAGCCGTTGGTAGACCCAGTGCTGGCGCAGGCTGTAGGCCAGCGGCAGGAACACCGCCACGATGGCGAGCTGACCACATTCCACGCCCAGATTGAAACCCACCAGCGCGAGCAGCAGCGCGTCGGGCGGCAGCCCCAGGTCGGACAGCACGCTCGCAAAACCAAAACCGTGGATCAGGCCGAAGCCAAACGCCACCAGCCAGCGCCGGCCCTGGAACACAGGCCACACGTTGTTGAGCGCGGCCAGCACGACCGAGGCCGCAATGGCCGACTCGACCAGGCGTGACGGCAGCGACACCCAGCCCAGCGTGGCCATCGACAACGTGATCGAGTGGGCCACCGTGAAGGCGGTGACGATCTTGGCCACCTCCCAGAACGACGGGGCAAAACCGCTGGCCGCCTGCCAGCGCGGCTTGTGCCACACCAGCACCGAAGGCAGGAGCAGCGCGACCAGGAACAGGATGTGGTCGAAGCCGATCCAGATGTGCCACACACCCTCGCGGCCGTAGTCGATGAACTGCGCGAACCAGCTCGCGGGCTCGGTCACCGCGAAAGTTTGTTGTGGCTTGTCGGGGCTGAACACGGCCGTGCTGGTGCGCCCGCCCGCGCTCAGCTTGAGCAGGCCGCGGTGCTGCGGATCGATGTCGGCAAAGAGCCTGTAGCCGAGCGTCAGTTGGTTCAGCGGCGTGGGGGTTGGCGGGCAACTCACCTGGAGCTGCAGCACCGAGTAGGCGCCGTCTGTGTGGCGGTCGACCCGTTGCTGCGGCACGGTGATCTCGCACGCCACGCCATTGCTCTGCAAGGCCAGGCGCGCCACGGCATAGGCGGCGATCTCGGCGTGTTTGACGCGTGTTTCGCCCCAGGTGATCTTGCCGTCGCCGTCGGCATCGAGGCCGATGGCGTAGTCGAGGTCGCGCAGGGCGATGTCCCACTGGCCGCTCACACCTTGGTCACCCACATCGATGCTGAGGTAGCTGTCAGAGGGTTTGTGGGCTTGTGCGGGCAGTGCGAAGAGAAGACCCGCGGACAGGGCGACGAGCCAGACGATGAGCGCGCGCATCAGGAGCCTTCCTTCAGCCGGCGCACCAGCGTCTGCAAGGCCACACTCTCGATGCGTGACGAGGCCATCCACTGCAACACCGGCTCGGCGGCCGCGGCCTGGCGCGCCGCGAGCGCTGCTTCGAGCAGGATGCGGGCGTCGGCCGGCTCGCGCTGCTCGGCGTAGTTTTGTTTCGCCAGCAGCAAGGCCGGTTCGGCCTGGTTGAGTAGACCCAGCACGAAGCGCGATTCTTCCTTCTGGTGCGTGGCGTCACCGCGCAGGCGGGCGGCTTCGAAACGGGCGCCGAGGTCGCTTCGCCAGTCGGCCAATCGGGGGTCGTTCGCGGCCTTGGCCGCCAGCGCCAGGCGCAACAGCAGCAGGTCGGAGCGCGCCTGGTCCTTCAGCAGCACCAGCACGTCGGCAGCGCGGCCCCGGTCGAGCAGGAAGTCGGCGTAGGCGGCCAGCAGGTACACGTCGGCCAGGCCCAGCGCGAGCGCGCGCTGGTAGGCGGCTTCGGCCTCGACCGGGCGGCCGCGCCGTTCTTCGATTTCTGCCAGGCGGGTCAGGGCCCAGAGTTGCTCTTCAGGCGCGGCCTGGGGCGCTTGCGCCAAGGCCGCTCGCAGCATGTTGGCCGCCGCCGTGGCCTGGCCGGTGTGGGAGTCGACGTGCGCCAGGCAGGCCGCGCCGATGAGCGGTGTGGCCAGCGCGGCCAACTGCTGGCAGGCGCGGCGCGAGGCGGGGTAGTCGGCGCGCACCATCTGGATGGCCGCTTGCCAGGCCCAGGCTTCGCCGTTGAGCGGCTCTTCCTGCACTGCAGCGGACAGGTCCGCCAGGGCGGCGTCGAACTGGTGGCTGAACTGCAGCAGGATGGCACGCATCACCCGCACCGAGGCCGGCGGCTCGGGCAGCTGCCACCAGGGGGCCAGCGCCGCCTGGGCATAACCGATGTAGCGGGGGTCGCCCTCGGCCGACACCTCGTCGTAATAGCGGTGGGCCAGGCGCACAGCCGCGTTCACGTCATTCGGGTTGCGCGCGGCGGCGGCGCGCAGCTCGCGCAAGGCCTGCATGCGCGGGTCGGCGGCGCGTGCGGGCAGCACCTCGAGCACCTGCTGGTCGGAGGTGGGCGTGAATGGCGACGCCAGCACACCCGCGCTTGCAACCAGCGGCAACAAGGGCAACAGCCACCGGCGGGCATGAAGGTAGGGAAAACGCATAGGTTAATAGGTGCAAAGAGGGCGGGATGGTAGCAACGGCGCCACACAAACCTGGCGGGTCTTGGTCGAGAATGCCCCCCGGCCCTGTCAACCGAAAGGGCTGTACACCGTTTTGGCTGGATCAGCTTGAAATCCGATGTCTGGGTCGGGGCTGATAACCAAGCGGCGGGCCTGCGTCGTTGTACAGACGCAAGCGACGCTGCATACCTGGCCAGTGCACCTCAACCTTTCCAAGGAATTCACATGAACAAGATCCTCTCGACTCTGATCGTCGCTGCCTTCGCCCTGACCGGCGTTGCCGCTCAAGCCGCTTCGCACGCTGGTGCAGCCCCCATGAAGGCCAGCGCCCCCGCTGCCGCCGCCAGCAAGGCCAAGGCCGCTGAGAAGAAGGCCGAAGCCAAGGCTGAGAAGAAGAAAGAAGAAGCCAAGAAGTAATTTCTTCGCTTCCCACAAGAAGGGCAGACGCTTGAGCGTCTGCCCTTCTTCATTTCAGCGCCGACAATGCGCAGCATGCGAATCGGTCTTCTCACCGGCGGGGGTGATGCTCCCGGGCTCAACGCGGTGATCCGAGCGGTCACCAAGTCCTTGATCCGCCAGGGTGGCGCCGAGGTGTTGGGTGTTGAAGACGGTTACCTGGGTCTGATCGAGCGGCGACTGCGTGCGCTCGGTTGGCAAGAGGTGAGTGGCATCGCCGCACTGGGTGGCACCTTGCTCGGCACCAGCAACCGCGTGAGCCCGCTCTCCTACCAAGGCCGCGACTGGCGCGACGAGATCGTGGCCTATGCACGCGAGCTGCGGCTCGACGGCCTGGTGGCCATCGGCGGCGACGGCACGATGGCGATCGCCGATGCGCTCGACCGCCACGGCCTGCGCACGGTGGGCGTGCCCAAGACCATCGACAACGACATCGCCCATGTGGAGCGTAGCCTGGGCTTCGACACCGCCGTGGCGACCGTGACAGAAGCGCTGGACCGCGTGCAAACCACTGGCCAGAGCCATGGCCGCGTGATGCTGGTTGAAACTATGGGTCGCAACGCGGGCTGGCTCGCGCTCGAAGCCGGCCTGGCCGCCTCGGCCGACATCATCTTGTTGCCCGAGATCGACTACCAGCTCGAGGCCATTGCTGCCGTTTGCCGCGAGCGTGCAGCGCGACAACGGTTCACCGTGATCTGTGTCGCCGAGGGCGCCAAGCCGCGGGGTGGTCAGCCCACGGTGCAAGCGCTTGAGGCCAGTCGACCCGAGCCGGTGCGCCTGGGCGGTGTGGCCGAGGTGTTGGTGACACAACTGCAGCCGCTGCTGCAAAGCGAGGTGCGTGCGACCGTGCTGGGCCATGTGCAGCGTGGCGGCGCGCCGACTGCAGGTGACCGCGTGCTCGGCAGCCTGATCGGTGACGCTGCGGCTCGTCTCGTCAACGACGCCGCATGGGGCCAGATGGTGAGCTTCGAACACGGCCGACTTGGCCAGGTGCCGCTCATGGCGGTGGCGGGGCGCACGCGCACCGTGCCCGCCGATCACCCGCTGCTGCAAACGGCGCGGCGCATCGGGGTGTCGTTCGGCGACAGCTAACCCCGTCAGGCCACGGTGCCGAACAACGCGCCCACGCCTGCGGTGATGGCCATGGCTGCCGCGCCCCAGAAGCAGACTCGCCAAGCCCCGGTCAGCATGCTGGCGCCTCCTACACGCGCCGCCACGGCGCCGAGCAGTGCGAGAAACACCAGCGCACTCGCGGCCACCCCCGGGATCATTTGTGTGGCCGGCGAAAACGCCACCACGCCGATCGGCAACGCAGCACCCACGGCGAAGCTCGCAGCGGAGGCCAGCGCGGCCTGGATGGGCCGCGCGCTCAGCGTGTCGGAGATGCCAAGCTCGTCGCGCGCATGCGCGCCGATGGCGTCGTGTGCCATCAGTTGTGTGGCGACCTGCTCGGCCAGCGCGGCGTCGAGCCCGCGGCCCATGTAGATGTGCGCCAGCTCGCGGTGCTCGCCCACACCGTCGGCGGCGAGTTCGGCGCGTTCTTTGGCGAGGTCGGCCTTTTCAGTGTCGGCCTGCGAATGCACCGAGACGTATTCGCCGGCGGCCATCGACATGGCACCCGCCACCAAGCCCGCTACACCAGCGATGAGGATGCTTTGGGGGCTGGCGTTCGATGCCGCCACACCCAGCACCAGGCTGGCGGTGGAGACGATGCCGTCGTTGGCACCCAGCACGGCGGCACGCAGCCAGCCGATGCGGTCGGTTCGGTGTCTTTCTCGGTGTCGGGTGGGCATGGCGTGAGCGCGAAGAAAACACCAGCCGGCAGTATGAATGCCACTGCAACCGCTCAAGCGATTTCAGGCGATCAGGGTGCCACGTGCGTGCGCCACAACGCGCGCAAGGCGCTGATCGGGCGAGGTGCAGCAGTGGGGGGCAAAGGCAAGACTTCTGCATCCTGTGGAAGTGGCTTGTCGTGCGACAGCAGTTGGCCGACGCTGAAGGTCAGTGCCCACGAGGCCGCCACAAACAGACCCATGCCGCCAATGGCAAACAACACGAGAAGGGCGCCGTGTACCCAGTCGACGCTCATGACCGAGAAGAGCACCGCAGCCAACGCGGCCGCGGCGCCTGCGCGCAGGCTGCCCTTCGGGCCCAACATGCCACCCAGGGCCAGCGCGTAGCTCGCCACGAAGAGCCACGCCAGCACCATCTGCACAAGGCTGAGGTTGTTGAGTGTGAGCAGGATGTTGTCCATGCCAGCAGCATAGACATGGAGAGTGGCAATTGGATGTCGGACAACGCCGCGTTGTGCACTTCCACCGACATGAGGGGAGTGCACGAGGGTGCGCTTGCAACGGCTGCATCGCGCGCACAACACACCTGTGTGAAAGCACTCACTTTGTGGTGTGCCACGAACGCGTGGGGTATTCCTTTGTGCCCACGCAAACGGGGGTGTTGTAATCCGCCGCAACGGGCTCACCGAGAGGCGTGGCGAGCATGATGCAGTGGCTCAAGCGACAGCAGGGCGGGCAAACGACAAGCATCCAGGCGCGCATACAGCTGCTGGTGGTGGCCTGCATGGTTCCTGCCTGGCTGCTTGCGGTCGGCGTGTCGTACTTCTCTTACGAGCGTGATCGCGATGCGGTCGTGAGCGCCACGGTGCAGACCGCACGCTCCATGACGCAGGGTGTGGAGCGCGAGCTGGCCACCAGCATTGCTGTGTTGCAGGCGCTCTCCACCTCCACGCGCATCGATGACAACGACCTGCGCCGTTTCCAGGAACGTGCCGCGCAAACCCTGCGTTACAGCGGAGGCGACAACATCCTCCTGGTCGACACTCAGCTGCGGGTGCTGGTCAGTGCGGTCTCGCCCTTTGGTGAGCCGCTGCCTCCCCTGCGCGACGACCGCTTTCCGCAGGTGATGGCCTTGGGGCAGCCCGCGGTGTCCAACTTCTTCGTCGGCCAGGTGTCCAAGCGGCCGCAGATCGCGGTGGCCGTGCCGGTGATGCGCGCAGGGAAGGCCGTCGGACGTTTGGAGATGCTGTTTTCGCCGACGCGTTTTGCGCAGATTCTTGAGCGGCAAGGTTTGCCCGCGGGCTGGACGGCAGCGGTGATCGACAAGCAGGGCGTGATCGTCGCGCGCAACCGCAACGCCGAGCCGTTTGTCGGCAAGCCCACGGCCGCAGCCTTGCTGGATCAACTCAACCAACGCGGCGAAGGCAGCTTTCATGGCCGCACGCAAGACGGTGTCGAAGTCATGGGCTGCTTCAGCCGTTCGAGCACCTACGGCTGGTCGCTTGCCATCGGTGTGCCCAACGCCGAGCTCGACGCCAAGCTGAGGCGCACGCTGCTGCTGTATGCCGTGGGTTCGCTGGTGCTGCTGACGCTGGTCTTCGTGCTGGCCCGGCGCATCGGTCGAGGCATCGCGCAACCCATCCAGGCGCTGATCGCACCCGCGCTGGCGATCGGCCGCGGCGAAGAGGCGACGATTGCTGCGTCACCCGTGCGCGAGGCCACCGAGCTGGGCCAGGCCTTGCAACATGCGCAGCAGCTGCTGCTGCAGCGCGAACAGGCGCGCCAGCAGGCCGAGGCTTCGCTGAGTGACAGCCAATCGCGCTTGCGCATGGCGCTCGACGCCAGCCAGATCGGTGACTGGGACCTCGACCTGCGCACCCAGGTGATGCACCACTCGCTGCGCCACGACCAGTGTTTCGGCTACACGCAGCCGGTGGCCGATTGGAGCGTGGCACGCTTCTTAGACCACCTGCACCCCGACGACCGCGAGCGTGTCGACACCTACATGCAAGGCGTGGTGAGCGAAGGCCGGTCTTGGCAACTCGATTGCCGCGTGGTGTGGCCCGACGGCAGCGTGCACTGGCTGGCCACGCATGGCACGTTCCTGCATGAGAACGGCGTGCCGTATTTCATGCTGGGCATCGTGATCGACATGACCGAGCGCAAACAGAGCGAAGAGTTGCGCCTCAACGCCGTGCGCCTGGAGGCCGAGAACCGGCAGATGCAAGAGGCCAATCAGCTCAAGAGCGAATTTCTCGCCAACATGTCGCACGAGCTGCGCACGCCCCTCAACGCGGTGATCGGCTTCGCCGAGATCCTGCGCGCCGACGCAGCCCCGCTGACGCCGCAAAAGCGCAGCGAGTTCCTCGGCTACATCGCCACCAGCGGGCAGCACTTGCTGCGATTGATCAACGACGTGCTCGACCTCGCCAAGGTCGAGTCGGGCAAGTTCGAGTTTGTTCCGGAGTCGGTCGATCTGGCTAGGTTGATCGGCGAGGTGGTCGGTGTGTTGCAGGCCGAAGCTTCGCGTAAGCGAATCACGCTGGTCACCGAGCACGATGCAAGCCTCACCCACCTGAAGCTCGACCCGGCGCGGCTGCGCCAGATGCTCTACAACTTCTTGTCGAACGCCATCAAGTTCACCGACGAGGGCGGCCGGGTCGTGTTGCGCACGCTGGCCGAAGGTGAGTTCAACCTGCGCATCGAGGTCGAAGACAACGGCATCGGCATCAGCGAGCTCGACCAGAAGAAGTTGTTCCAGCAGTTCCAGCAAGTCCAGACGGGTTATGCCAAACCGCACCAGGGCACAGGCCTCGGCCTCGCACTCACGCGCAGCCTCGCCGAGCTGCAAGGCGGGCGTGTGGGTGTGCGCAGCGTGCCGGGCGAGGGCAGTGTGTTCTATCTCGTTCTGCCCCGTAGACCAGACGAAACTTTGCTCGTGCATTGATCGCCGAGACGCGTGTGATGAAGGCATGGCGGTGATAGATTCGCCGGTCTTTGTTGAGCCACAAGAAGCACCATCACACCGAGGAGACCCGCAGCATGAGCACCGATACGATCACCTCCGCACGCAGCACGCTCGGAGCCATCGGCCTGGGTGTGAGCGACCTGCAACGTTCGGCCGACTTCTACATGCGCGTGCTGGGCATGAAGCAGCTGCAGACCTTCAAGCTGCCGCACATGGACGAGATCGTGCTCGGCCTCGAAGGCAGCCGCGGCTCGGCCATCGTGCTGATGCACTGGACCGACGGCTCCGAGCGCCACTGCAAGAACCTGCCGATCAAGCTCGTGTTCTACGTGCCCGACCCGAAGGCGCTCGCACAACGCATTCGCGACGAAGGCCTGGAGATCGTGCGTGAGCCCGCGCCCGTGGCGGCGCTGAGCAACGCGGTGGTCGGTTTTGCCAAAGACCCCGACGGTTACCTGATCGAGATGCTGCAAGCCACCACGCCCCGCGCGGCCTGAAGCGCTCCATGGTGTCTGCCGCCAAGCGCACCCCGGTCAGGCCGCGCTTGTCAGCGCAGCAGCGGCGCGACCAGATCATGGACAGCGCGACCACGCTCATCCTGCAGCGTGGCCTGCTGCACTGCACGCTGGAAGAGGTGGCTGCCACCGCTGGCATCAGCAAGGCGCTGATCTACCGCCACTTCTCCAGCCGCGACGAGCTGCTGCTGGCCTTGCTCGAGCGCGAGTACAGCGTGCTGCGTGGCCGCGGGCTCGGCGCCTTTGCGCCCGACACACCCTTCGAGCATGTGGTGCGTGTGGCCACGCTGAAGGCGTTCGAGTACCTCTACGAACGCGGCGCGATCCTGCGCGAGCTCGCCAGCGACCGTTCGACACAACAGCTGCTGCAGCCGCGCGACCGCGAGGAGCGCATGGCAAGCACGCGATTCTTTGTCGACAAGTCGATCCGCACCTACGGGCTGCCGCCCGAGGTGGCGCAGATCATTGCCGTCATCACCATCAACGCGCCGCTCTCGGCCGCGCGGGGGCTGCGCAAGTTCGGTTTTTCGCCCCAGGTGAGCGCCGATGTGTGGACCGAGTTCGTGCTCGGCGGCTGGGAAGCCGTGGGCAGGCGCTTCGGCACGGGGGCTGCCCCGGTGTCGCCGAGTCGCCATACCGAAACCACTAAACCGGGCCGGCGAACTACCGTCAAGCGCTGAGCGAGCTGCCCAGACTCTCCGTACTGCCGGTTCTGCTTGGTGCACTGCAACGGAGGGATTCCCCTCGCTTGTGCTCAAAACTACGCTTGTAGACTGAATGTCTACTAAGGCGCGCGCCCAAAAAAAACAATGTGAAGGCGCCGTCGCCCAGAGCGATCGAGCAAGTGGGCGGTGGAGACCGCGACCCGGCCTTGAGTTCTTCAAGGTCGGGCGTGACTACAAAACGAGGAGACAAAGACAATGAATCGATCGATCGTGGCCCTGGCGGCATTGGCTGCTTGTGCGGGTGCTTCGGCGCAGTCGCGCGACAGCCTCACCATCTACGGCGGTGTAGACGGCAACGTCACCCGCGTCAGCGCTACCGGCAAGGACGCGCTGTGGCAGATGCGTGATGGCGGCATGTACGTCACCAAGCTCGGTTTCATCGGCTCGGAAGACCTGGGCGGCGGCTTTCGCGCGGGCTTCGTGATGGAGTCGCAGTCGAGCAGTGACACCGGCAATGCGGCCACCACCAACACCACCAACTCGACCAGCGGCAACACCACCCTGGGCGGCCTCACCTGGAACCGCAAGGTCACGGTGAGCCTGCACACGCCCTTGGGCGAAGCCCGCCTGGGCCGCGACTACACCTCGACCTTCGTGCCAGCCACTTACTTCGACCCGTTCTTCAGCGCGGGCGTGGCCAGTGCGACCAACTTCCAGGTCTTCCACACCTCCACCATCTCGCTGCCCACGCTCGTGCGTGCGAGCAACGTGGCGGCCTACCACATCCCGCCGACCTGGGTGCCGGGCCTGTATGCCTACGCGCAAGTGGCGCTGGGAGAAGGCGGAACCGGTTCGCGCTACGACGGCCTGGGTGCGGGTTATCGCGGCGGGCCGCTGCTCGTGAGCGGCGCCGTCGGCAAGACCAAGGGGCCGTTCCTCGGCAACACGGTGCCAGCGCAGGTCAATGCCGCGACGGCTTCAGGCGACAACAAGCTGCACGTCTGGTCGGCAGGTGCGTCCTACGACTTCAGCGGCTTCAAGGTGATGGGCTTCTATCACTCGCAAAAGCTCGACAGTTTCGGCCTGCTTCCCGCGGGCCCCACTGAAACCGACCGGGTGGTCAACGACTGGCTGCTGGGCTTCTCGTGGGCGATCGGTGTGAACACCATCAAGGCCGCCTACATGGTGCGCGACGACAAGGGCCTGAGCGACAACGATCCGAAGCAGATCGGTCTGGGTTACTCGTACAACTTTTCCAAGCGCACAGCGGTCTACGCCAACTACGTCAACATCAAGAACAGCAGCGTCGGCACCTACAACTTCCTGACCTCGGGCCACACACCGACGGCGGGCGGAACGGGCAGTGCCGTCCAGGCCGGCATCAGCCACAACTTCTGATCATTTCGTTTTCCTAGGCGGTGCCGGAGGAGAGTCCGGCTGCATGTTTGAATGGGGCTTCGGCCCCATTTTTTTGAGGGTATGCACTGATGATTCGCGGGCTGCAACGAGGCGAACAATCCACTCAACTTCCGCGGGCCGAACCATGAACGCAGACAACCCTCTCGTGCCCGACGCGGCGCTCCTGCAGCAGATGCTCACCCTGTCGATGGCGCGAGGCATGGCGGTGGCGTTCTGGGCGCGCGTCATGCCGCAGGCCACAGCCGTGGTGGCCGATGCCGGCAGCAGCAACTTTGCCGAACTCAACGCACGTTGCAACCAGCTGGTGCGGGCCTTGCGCGAGCGTGGCCTCAAGGTGGGCGATGGTGTGGCGCTGATGTGCAGCAACCGCACCGAGTTTGCCGAGGTGTTCTGGGCCACACGCCGCGCCGGCTTGCGCTTCACGCCGATCAACTGGCACCTCACTGCCGACGAGGCGGCCTACATCGTCAACGACTCCGACGCCAAGGCGCTGTTTCTCGATGCCCGCTTTTCTGGCTTGGCCGACGACCTTGCCACACGTACAGATTGCGCACGCATCGCCATCGGCGGCGCGGTGCCGGGCTTCGAAGGCTACGAAGCCATGTTGCAAACGCAGGCCGCGCACGACATCAGCGACCCGCAGCTGGGCACCTCCATGCTCTACACCTCGGGCACCACCGGCCGGCCCAAGGGCGTGAGCCGCAACGCCGTGGCGGGCAGCCCGACCAGCGAAGCCGCGGCCTACCGGCCCGGCGTGAGCGTGCACCTGTGCACCGGGCCGCTGTACCACGCGGCGCCGCTGTCGTTTTCGCTCGCCGTGCCCAACGCCTTTGGCGCGGCGGTGGTGATGATGGATGGCTGGGACGCACAGCGTGCGCTGCAGCTGATCGAAGCGCAGCGTGTGACCCACACGCACATGGTGCCGACCATGTTCCACCGCATGCTGTCTTTGCCCGAGGCGGTGCGCCGGGCGCACGGCCTGGATTCGCTGCAATACATCCTGCATGGCGCCGCGCCTTGCCCGGTGCCGGTCAAACGCGCCTTGATCGAGTGGCTGGGCCCGATCGTGCACGAGTACTACGCCGCCACCGAAGGCATGGGCAGTGTGGTGGACTCGCCCACCTGGCTGCGCAAGCCCGGCACGGTGGGCCAGCCGGAGCCGGGGCGCATCCGCATCCTGGGTGACGACGGCAAGGAGGTGCCGGCAGGCGAGGTCGGCACGGTCTACCTGCGTGCGCCCGAGGAGTCACGCTTCAGCTATCACAAGGACCCGGTCAAGACCGAGCAGGCTTACGTCGGCCAGCACTACACGCTGGGCGACATGGGCTATCTCGATGCAGAGGGCTTCCTGTTTCTCACCGACCGCAGCGCCAACCTCATCATCTCGGGCGGTGTGAACATCTACCCGGCCGAGGTGGAGGCGGTGCTGCTCGCGCACCCCGCCGTGGCCGACGTGGGCGTGATCGGCGTGCCCAACGACGAATGGGGCGAAGAGGTGAAGGCGGTGCTCACCTTGCACAACGGTCACCGGCCCTCGGACGCGCTGGCACAAGAGCTGATCGCACATTGCCGCGCGCAGCTGGCCCACTTCAAGTGCCCGAAGAGCGTCGACTTCGTCGACGAGTTGCCGCGCCACGACAACGGCAAGCTCTACAAGAAGAAGCTGCGCGAGGCCTACCGCGCGAAGCGCTAGGCCGCCGGCTCAGTACCCCATCTTCTTTTTTGAGTTCTTCATCAACGCACATGGGTGATTCGGCAGCCGTTTGCCCAACTCATCACAGAAGGCCGCGTTTTCATGTCTTGTAGCGCCGCACAGAAGGTTTGTTCGCTCAAGCCAGCCCGCCGTTACCCGATATCACCGGTGAACTCCTGGTTTTCGCGCCATGTCCGCATCTGCCGCCCGCTCCCAGCGGGCAACGTCTTCGAGCTCGCGCTTGTACGCCACAGCATGTGCTGTGGCAGGAGCCTTGCTGCTTGCGCTGGCCGGCGCCACCTGGTGGATGCTGGAGAAGGCCTACGTCAGCAGCGTGCAGCTCGCCTACAGCGAAGTTGACGCCGCCTCGCAGCGTTTGAGCGACCGCGTTCAGCGCCTGCTCGACCAGGTGAACCAGACAGCCTCTTTGGTCAAGCACTACCAGGAACACAGCGGCAGCGTCGACCTGCAAGAGCTAGAAAAGACCGGCCTGCTCGCGCCGTCGGGCCGCGTGTCGGTGGCGCTGTCCGACCAAGCCGGGCAGGTGTTTGCCAAGACAAAAGCGCCGGGTGCCGTGCCGAACAAGGTCACCCACGTGGCCGACCGCCAGCACTTCCAGGCCTCCTGGACACGCCCCGGCCTGGCCGTCACCGAGCCGGTTTTTTCTGAAGAGCTGCAGCGCTGGCTGGTGCCCGCGGGCAGGCAGCTGCGTCGCAGCGACGGCAGCTTTGCCGGGGCCGTCTTGATGGCGTTCGACGCCGCCTTGTTGACCGAAGGTTTTCTCGTCAACGACCAGCCGGGCAACGTGGTGGGTGTGCTCGGTGCCGAGGGCATCTTCCGCTCGCGTTTGTCTGACGAGCGCCAGTCAGCAGGCGACCTGGTCGATGGCGCGCGCATGCTGCGCGCCGCCAAGCGCACCGAACGCAGCATGACGCCCACACCCAGCCCCACCGACCGCGTGGCGCGCTTCTCGTCGGTCACTCAGATTCCGGGCCATGACCTGTACGCCATGGTGGCCGTGCCCGCGTCGACCTCGATGGCGGGCTACGAAGCCTTGCGCGTGCGCTCGATGGCCGTGGCCGGCCTGGCAGCGTTGGTGATCATCGCCATCACCCTGGTGCTCACACGCCAGAGCAGCCACCTGCGCCGCACGGTGGTCGAGAAAGAGCTTGCCGAACAGCGTGTGTTCCATGAAAAAGAGTTGCTTGAAGTCACGTTGCGATCCATCGTCGACGGGGTGGCCACCACCAACCACCTGGGGCGTGTGACCTACCTCAACCCGGCGGCCGAAGAGATGACCGGCTGGCCAGCGGCGGAAGCCATCGGCAAGCCCTTGTCGGAGGTGGCGCCGCTCGTTCACGCCCACACCCGCGAGCGCCTGAACCATGGTTTGGCCGAGCTGGGCCGCCCCGGCGCGCAGCCACGCTCGGCGCGTGACTCGGTGCTGGTGCATCGCAGCGGCGTGCACCGTTCGATCGAAGATTCGGCGGCCCCCATCCTCGGCCGCAGTGGCGTGGCCGTGGGCGCGGTGCTGGTGTTCCATGACGTGAGCCCGGCCAAGAAGCTGGCTGCCGAGATGTCGTACCAGGCAAGCCACGACCTGCTCACCGGCCTGCTCAACCGCGCCGCCTTCGAGGTGCGCCTGGACACCGCGCTCGCCACTGGCGACGCCGAAGCCCATGGCGTGGTGATCTGCCTCGACCTCGACCAGTTCAAGGTGGTCAACGACACCTGCGGCCACGCGGCCGGCGACCAGCTGCTCAAGCAGGTGACCACGCTGCTCACGCAAGAGGTTCGCAAGCAAGACACCCTGGCGCGACTGGGCGGAGACGAGTTTGCGGTGCTGCTCGAGGCCTGCCCGCTGGAGCCTGCGCTGCGTGTGGCCGAGGCCTTGCGCCTGCGCATCAGCGAGCTGCAGTTTGTGTGGGAGGGCCGCTCCTTCCAGCTCACCGTGAGCATCGGCCTGGTGCCGTTCAAGGCCCATCAGTACAACCGCACCGACCTGCTGCGTGTGGCCGACTCGTCGTGCTACGTTGCCAAGGAGGCGGGACGCAACCGCGTGCATGTGTATGACGATGCCGACACGGCGGTCGCCACGCGCAATGGCGAGCTCGACTGGTACTCGCGCCTGCAGAAGGCGCTGACCGAAGACCGCTTCGTGCTCTATGCGCAGCGCATTGCCTCGATTCAGGAGAACGGCGGCGGCTTCGAGAGCGTTGAGGTGCTGATCCGCCTGCAAGACGACGAAGGCAAGATCGTCGCGCCGATGGCCTTCATCCCTGCGGCCGAGCGATATGGCCTGATGCCGTCGATCGACCGCTGGGTGATCTCGAAAGCGCTGCAGATGCACGCCGGCTTTGCCAGGCACTACAAGCTGCCGGCTCGCTTCAGCATCAACCTGTCGGGAGCGTCGATGGCCGATGCCTCGCTGGTCGACTTCGTGCGCGATCAGCTCAAGGCCCACCGCGTGGCGCCCGAGCTGGTCTGCTTCGAGATCACCGAAACCGCTGCGGTGGGCAACTTCGACGTGGCGGTCCAGATGATGCACGGCATGCGCGATCTGGGTTGCCGCTTTGCGCTCGATGACTTCGGCGCCGGCATGTCTTCATTCACTTACCTCAAGCGCTTGCCGGTCGACTACGTGAAGATCGACGGCGCCTTCGTGAAAGACATGGCCAAGGACACGGTCGATTTTGCGATGGTCGAAGCCATCCACAACGTGGCCCACCGCATGGGCCTGCGCACCGTGGCCGAGTTTGTGCAGAACGACGCCACCATCGAGATGCTGCGTCGCCTGGGCGTCGACTATGTGCAGGGCTATGGGGTGGAGAAACCGCGCCCGCTCGACGATGCCTCGCGGGCCACCGAGGGCATGGCCGTGAAGGTCGTGCCGGTGCAGCTCATCGCCGCCTGAGGGTGCCCTGAAACGGCCCACGCCGTAGGCGCATTCCCACAGCAAAACACGGCGGCGCGCACTGGCCGCCGCAGGCCTACCGATCCTAGGATCGTTTCACTGCTTTGCATGTCGAAACGAGGCTACTCATGGCTACCGCATCACGCGCCCTGTGGAAGGGCGCCATCAGCTTCGGGCTGGTCCACATTCCTGTCAGTCTGCATTCGGCCACCACCGAAAGCGGCGTCGATTTCGACTGGCTCGACAAGCGCAGCATGGACCCGGTGGGTTACAAGCGTGTCAACAAGCGCACGGGCAAGGAGATCGATAAGGCCAACATCGTCAAGGGTGTGGCCTACGAAGAAGGCAAGTACGTCGTGCTCAGCCCCGAAGAGATCGAGGCGGTGTACCCGAAGTCAACCCAGTCGATCGACATCGAGGCCTTTGTCGATGCGGCCGAGATCCCCTTCGTCTACCTCGACCGGCCGTACTACCTTGCGCCCATCGGCAAGGGCGAGAAGGTGTATGCGCTGCTGCGCGAGGCGCTGTTGAAAAAAGGCAAGGTGGGCTTGGCCCGCGTGGTGATCCAGACCAAGGAGCACCTGGCCGCGCTGGTGCCCGCCGGGCCTGCGCTGGTGCTCAATCTGTTGCGCTGGGGCGCCGACATCCGCTCATGGGAAGACCTCAAGCTGCCCAAGGAAGGTGTGAAAGGGGCCGGCATCTCCGAGCGCGAGATGACCATGGCCGGCCAGTTGATCGATGAGCTGAGCACCGCCTGGAACCCCGAAGACTTCAGCGACAAATTCAAGGACCAGGTGATGGCCTTGGTGGAAAAAAAGGCCGAGGCCGGAGAGACCGAGACGGTGTTGCAGCCCGAGGAAGATGCGCCCGCCAAGACGGCCGATGTCATCGACCTCACCGAGCTGCTGCGGCAAAGCCTGCGCGGCGGCGGCAAGGCCAGCAAGCCAGCCGCGAAGAAAAAAAGCGCGGCCTGACGAGAAGCTGCAAGAACGCGCGTGCGACGGATCATGGGCACCAGCAGCCTCACCGCCTACAACCGCAAGCGTGACTTCAAACACTCGCCCGAGCCGGCTGGTGAGCTCGCCAGCTCGGGCGAGCAGCTCAGCTTCGTGGTGCAAAAGCATGCGTCGCGTCGGCTGCACTATGACTTCCGGCTGGAACTCGACGGCACCTTGAAGAGCTGGGCTGTGCCCAAGGGTCCGAGCCTCGACCCGTCTGACAAGCGCATGGCGGTCGAGGTCGAAGACCACCCGCTGTCCTATGGCGGCTTCGAAGGCGTGATCCCCGAAGGCCATTACGGCGCCGGCTCGGTGATCGTGTGGGACCGTGGCACCTGGTCGCCGATTGGCGATGCGCGCAAGGGCTACCGCGAAGGCAAGCTCAAGTTCGAATTGCACGGCGAGAAGCTTCACGGTGGCTTCACCCTGGTGCGCATGCGCCAACGCGACGACGAGCGCCAGACGGCGTGGCTGCTGATCAAGGAAAGCGACGGCGAGGCCAAGCCGTCGAGCGAGTTCGACGTGGTCGAGACGCAGCCCGACAGCGTGCTGAAGAAAAAGTCACCGAAGAAGACTGCAGCCAAGCTGCCGCTCTCGCTTTCACCGCAGCTCGCCACGTTGGTGAGCGAGGTGCCGCCCGGTGACGACTGGCTCTATGAGATCAAGTTCGACGGCTACCGCCTGCTGACGCGCGTCGACGGCGACGACGTGCGCTGCTTCACCCGCAACGGGCACGACTGGTCGCACCGCATGCCGCAGCTGGTGAAAGCCATCCAGGCCTTGAACATCGGGTGGGGGTGGCTCGACGGCGAGATCATCGTCGCCGGCGCCGATGGCAGGCCCGACTTCCAGGCGCTGCAAAACGCCTTCGAGGCGAAACAGTCGCGAGGCATCCAGTACTTCGTGTTCGACCTGCCGTTTCACGACGGGCAAGATTTGCGCAACGAGCCTTTGCGCGCAAGGCGCGAGCGCCTGGCTGGCCTGGTGGGCCAGGCCAAGGGCAGCACCGTGCAATTCAGCGCAGCCTTCGACGATGACCCGAAGAAGCTGCTGGCTTCGGCGCAAGAGGCGGGCCTCGAAGGCCTGATCGGCAAGCGCGGCGATTCGCCCTACCAGGCGCGGCGCTCCACCGACTGGGTCAAGCTCAAGGTGAGTGCACGGCAGGAGTTCGTGATCGGCGGTTTCACCGACCCGCAGGGCTCGCGCAGCGGCCTGGGTGCGCTGCTGTTGGGCGTGCATGACGACCAGGGTGCCTTGCGCTACGCGGGCAACGTGGGCACGGGCTTCGATCAGAAGACGCTCACCCGCCTGCGCGCGCAGCTCGACGAGATCGAGGTCGGCGCCAGTGCCTTTGCCGACGCACCGGCGCGTGTGGGCACCGGCAAGCCCGCCAAGCCGCACTGGGTCAAGCCGAAGCTCATCGCCGAGGTGTCGTTTGCGCAATGGACGCGCGGCGGCCATGTGCGCCATGCCGTGTTTCACGGCTTGCGCAGTGACAAACCGGCCGAGCGCATCACCAAAGAGGTCGCGAAAAAATTGACTGCCAAGCCCCCCGCGCAGGCCGACACAAAACCCATTGCCACATTGCCCCAGAAATTCCGCATCACCCACCCCGAGCGTGTGATCGATGCGTCTACCGGCATCACCAAAGGCCAGCTGGTCGAGTTCTACGCTGCGGTGGCGCCGCTCATGTTGTCGCACCTGAAGAGCCGGCCGGTGTCGCTGCTGCGTGCGCCCGAGGGCGTGGGCGGAGAACAGTTCTTCCAGAAGCATGCCGAGGGCAGGGCGCTGGCGAACGTCGACACGCTGAGCCGTGACCTCTACCCGTCGCATGCGCCGCTGCTGGCCATCTCCGATGCGCTGGGGCTGCTGTCCTCAGCCCAGATGAACGTGATCGAGTTCCACACCTGGAACGCCACCACCCGTGCGATGGACCGCCCCGACCTCATGGTGTTCGACCTCGACCCCGGCGAGGGCGTCGGCTGGCCGCAGGTGCAAGAAGGCACACAGCTGCTGAAAGGCTTTCTGGACGAACTGGGCCTGAAGAGCTTTCTGAAGACCAGTGGGGGTAAGGGCCTGCACCTGGTGGTGCCGCTCACACCGAAGTACGACTGGGACACGGTGAAAGCCTTTTCGCAAGCCATCGTGGCTCACATGGCCCAGGTGATCCCGCAGCGCTTCGTGGCCAAGAGCGGTCCGAAAAATCGCGTCGGCAAGATCTTCATCGACTACCTGCGCAACGGGCTGGGCGCGACCACGGTGTGCGCCTGGTCGGCACGGGCGCGGCCGGGCATGGGCGTGTCGGTGCCGATCGCGTGGGACGAACTTGCTGGTTTGAAGAGTGCGGCGCAATGGACGGTGAGCCACATCGCCGATCGTCTGTCGACCGGCAACGCGCCGTGGGACGGTTACACCGCGGCACGCCAGAGCCTCGTCAAACCGATGAAAGCGCTCGGTTTCGACCCCAGGAAGGAGGCAAAAAAATGAGCCTCGCACCGTCAGGCTTGCTCTACGTGAGCGACAGCATGCCCGGCATCGCACGCTTGCGCCACGGCGATGGCTTTCGCTACCGCCGCCCCGACGGCCGCGCCCTGCGCGACGCAAAGGAACTGCAGCGCATCCGCACCCTCGCCATCCCGCCGGCCTACGAAGAGGTATGGATCTGCCCACTGCCGCATGGCCACCTTCAGGCGACCGGCCGCGATGCGCGCGGGCGCAAGCAGTACCGCTACCACCCGGGCTGGCGCGAGGCGCGTGATGTCGACAAATTTGTGCGCATGAGCGAGTTCGGCGCGGCGCTGCCGCGCATCCGCGCCAAGGTGAAACGCGACCTCGCGGCGCCGGTGGGCAGCCGCGCTTCGGTGCTGGCGGCGCTGGTGCGGCTGCTCGACACCACGCTCGTGCGGGTGGGCAACGACGAGTACGCGCGCACCAATGGCTCTTTCGGTCTCACCACCTTGCGCAACCGCCATGCGGCGGTGAAGGGCAGCACGCTGCACTTGCGCTTTCGGGGCAAGAGCGGTGTATGGCACGAGGTGGCTCTCGATGACCCACGGGTGGCGCGCATCGTGCGAGCCACCCGGGCGATGCCGGGGCAGGAACTGTTTCAGTACGAGGACGAAGCAGGGCTGTCGCATGGTGTCGGCTCGGCCGACGTCAACGACTACCTGCGTGAACTGAGTGGCGCCGACTTCACGGCGAAGGACTTTCGCACCTGGCACGCGAGCGTGCATGCCCTGCAATTGCTGTGCAAGTTGCCAACCGAGGGGCCGGTTTCACGGCGTGCGGCCAACGAGGTGTTGCGCCAGGTGGCGCAGCGGCTGGGCAACACGCTGGCGGTGTGCCGCAAGTCGTATGTGCACCCCGGCCTGATGACGGCGGCCGTGCAGACGGGTGTGTCGCAGTGGGTTGAACGCGAAGCGCCGCGCAACCGGGGGCTGACGGTGGGGGAGTGCCGCTTGCTGGGTGTTTTGTCGCCCGGGGCGACTGGAAGACAACTCAAGCGGGCCGCAGCGGGCCCGCTTGGTTGAACTCGCTCAAACCGTGGCGGTGGTGGCGGCCTTTTGCGCGCCAGCCGCTTCGGCTTCTTTGCAGGAGGGAGCGCACACATGTTGCGCCTTGCCCAGCAGGCGCCGGGTCTTCAGGGTGTTGCGGGGACGGTGCTTGCCGCACAAGAAGCAGGACATGGTGCCAGCCTGGAAGTCTCCTGCGCTGGCGAACGGCGAGCCGCCTTCCTTGACCTTGTAACGCAGGCCGTCGGCCTGGATCTTGGTTTTGATGACGTCTTTTCCCAAAGTAACTTCCTCGGATAGATGAGAACCCAGGCCAAAACCAGGGTTCAGGTGCCGCAAAACGCTCATAGTGACACGAACTAGGCCCTAAGTGTTGCAAACAGTGGATTGACCAAGCTCGTTGAACGGTAAGCCAAGCCCATTTCCCCCGGCCGACGGGGGCGGGATAGGCGATAACCCTCAGTTTCAGGGCCGGGCAGAGAGTTCGGCCTCGATCCGCGCGCACAGCCGCTGCAGCCGGAGCCGGGCCAAGCCCTGGGCGGCGAGCCTGCCGACGACGGCGCCGACCCCTGCACCGAGCAGCCCTTGCGAGCCCCAGGCAAGCAGGGCTTCGGGCGAGTCGGCACCGGCCGGGCTGAGCGGAAACACGGCAGTCAACCCGATCAGCAGGAGCGAGCTGGCGGCGGCTTCGGCCCAGCCTTGCGCCATCAGCAGGCGATTGATGTGGCGCTCGTGATCGTCTCGCTGCACTTCGGGCAGCGTGCTCAGGCGTAACGCAATGCGCACCCGCGGCAGGCGCCAGCGTTTGCGCAATGCGTTTTGAAAAGCCTGCAGGTCGGGCACCGATTCGAGCGCCACTGTGAGCAAGGGGGCGACGCGTTGCGTGCGTGGGCTGGCCACCTTAGTCGGGATGGCTTGGCGGGCACAAGATGCCGAGCAGCATCGGCCGCACGTAGATCTCGGCCACGTTGTCTTGTGTGATGCCGGGCACCCAGTGGCCCAGGCTCGCCGTCGAGTTGACCAGGCCGCTGGCCACTTGCGCGGCGATCACCGGGTGCAGCGGGCGAACCGAGCCGTCCATCATGCCTTCGACCACCACGCCGGCCAGCCGCTCGGTGAGGCGGCTCATGGTGCGGCGCACTTCAGAGCGGCGCTGCGGGTCAGACAGGGCGCTGGTCGCGCCCAGGCGCAGCAGCGGGCCTTCGGGCGACAACTGAAAGCGCGCCAGCGAGCGCGAGATGGCGCAGGCGCGGTCCCAGCCGCTGCCCTCGATGCCCTCGGCCAGGCTGAGCACACGCCGGATCACGCCGAAGCTGCGCTCGAAGCAGGCCGAGATCAGGTCTTCCTTGTTGTCGTTGTGGTGATAGAACGAGCCCTTGGTCACGTTGAGCTTGGCCGAGATCATGTCGACCGAGGCACCGCGGTAACCCTGCTCGTTGACGAGCGACGAGGCCGCGCGCAAGAAGGCCTCTGAGGTGGGGTCTTCGTCGCTGGTGAGGCGCCAACCGAGTTCGGCCGCCGTGGGTGACGACCAGGTGGCGCCCGAGCCAGCAGTGCCGTGGATCACGATGTTGCTCACCTGCTCGGCGATGCGGGCGTATTCGTCGGTCTCATAACGGTCGATCCAGCCGCGCACCCAGTGCGCGAGCGACAACACGGTGTAGGTGCGTGCGGCCAGGTCGGCGCGGCCGAGCTGGGACGTCTGCGGCGTGCGCAGAAGCTCGCGCAGGCGGCGGAACATCTCGTTGTAGGCGTCGGACACCACCTCGAAATGCGGGCTGGGCAGGGCGCGCATGTCGTTGAACTGCATCATCGGCGCCTGGGTGCCCCGGTCGATGTCGGCCAGCAGGGCGGCGTGCAGGCGGAAGAACTCGTTGACCCGCGCTTCGACGCTGCCCAGCCGCTGGGACTGGTCGATGATGGCGCGGAAGACCTCGATGGCGCGCAGGAAGCAGGCCGTGGCCAGGTCTTCCTTCTTGCGGTAGTAGTAGGTGACGCTGTTGGTCACCAAGCCCACGCTGGCGGCAATGTCGGCCAGCGTTGCACCCTTGACGCCGTGCTGGTTGAACAGGTTGGCAGCGGCGCTGAGGATGGCTTCGCGCTTTTCCTGAAAGCGCTGCGTCTGGGCGGGGAGCGTCGCGGGCATCGTGGCGGGGGTGGCGGGCTTGCGGGCAGCCATGTGGGGAGGGCGTCGAATTATGCCGCTGGGCCCGCGGGGGTCGCCCGACCCCGGCTCAGGCGATGGCCGCGCGCTGCGACACAGGCATGCTCATCGGAACGGCCGCGTCATGAAGATGGCACGACACGGCGCGGTCGCCGGCCATGTTCTTGAGCTGCGGGTCTTGCGTCTTGCAGATGTCCATGGCCTCGGGGCAACGCGGGTGGAAGCGGCAGCCCGAAGGTGGCCGCAGCGCGCTCGGCACCTCACCAGTGACGACCACACGCGGGCGGGTCATCTCGATCTCGGGGTCGGCCACCGGCACGGCCGACATCAGCGCGCGGGTGTAGGGGTGCATGGGGCGCTGGTACAGGTCATCACGCGAGGCGATCTCGACGATGCGGCCGAGGTACATCACCGCGATGCGGTGGCTGATGTGGCGCACCACCGCCAGGTCGTGCGCGATGAAGAGGTACGACAAGCCCAGGCGCTGCTGCAGTTCGACCAGCACGTTGACCACCTGCGCCTGGATCGACACGTCGAGTGCCGACACCGGCTCGTCGCAAATGATGAGGCTGGGCTCGAGCGCGAGCGCGCGCGCGATGGCAATGCGCTGGCGCTGGCCGCCCGAAAATTCGTGCGGGTAGCGGTCGGCCATGTCGGGCAGCAGGCCCACGGTCTTGAGCAGGTCGGCGACACGCGCCTTTCGTTCGTCGTTGCTGCCGATGTTGTAGACGTCGAGCGGCTCGCTGACGATGTCGGCCACCGTCATGCGCGGGTTGAGCGAGCCATACGGGTCTTGGTAGACCATCTGCATGCGGCGGCGAAAGCGCCCGGTGCGCTTGTCTTGCGCGGTGATGTCGTCGCCTTCGAAAAACACCTTGCCGCTGGTGATGTCGAGCATGCGCAGCACGGCCAGGCCGGTGGTCGACTTGCCGCAGCCCGACTCGCCCACCAGGCCGAGCGTTTCGCCGCGGTTGAGGGTGAACGACACCCCGTCGACGGCTTTCACCGCACCGACCTGCCTGCGCATCACGGCACCGGCAAACACCGGGAAGTGGACCTTCAGGTCTTCGACACGAAGCAGCGGGCCACCTGCGGCGGCTGGCGTGGGGGCGTTAGGCTGTGACATCGCGTAGGCAGGCCATGATGTGGTTGGGACTGATCGAACGTAGCTTCGGTCGTTCTTCCGAACACTGCCCAATCGCGTTGCGGCAGCGCGGTGCGAA
>JACMKJ010000032.1 GCA_014380155.1 Rhizobacter sp.
ATCATCATCGCCGACACCAAGTTCGAATTCGGGCTGGACAAGGCGGGCACGCTACACCTGATTGATGAGGTGCTGACGCCCGACTCCTCGCGCTTCTGGCCGATCGAAGGCTACGAGTCGGCACTCCGCGAAGGCCGCAACCCGCCCAGCTATGACAAGCAGTTCGTGCGCGACTGGTTGGAGCAGGCGCGTGTCGAAGGTCAGCCCTGGAACAAGCAGGCCCCGGCCCCGGCCCTGCCGTCCGAGGTGATTGAAAAGACCGCCGCGAAATACCGCGAAGCGCTACAACGCCTGACCACCTGAAGCGCGGCATGAAATCGCGCCTGCTCAACAATCTCGACACCGCGATTGCCGCCGCAGCGCAGCCCGTGCAGGCCGACTGCCTGCGGGCGGAGCGGGCGGGGTTGTTGGCACGCCAAGGCCAGATCGCCGAGGCGCGCGCTGCGCTGGCGACGCTGCAGGCCCAGTACGCCCGCCAACCCAATGTGTCGGTGAGTGCGTGGCTCGCCCTGGGCGAGGGCTTCGTGAGCTACTACACCGATCTCAACCGCAACGCGCGTGACAAGATTAGCCGGGCTTACGCTCTGGGCGCCCCGGCGCGTGACACACGGTTGCGTGCTTTGGCAGTCGCCTGGCTGGCGCACATTGACTATGTCGACCACGACTTCGAAGCCATGGCACGCCACATCAGCGAGTGTTTCGAACTGGCCGGGCCAGAACACCACGCTGCCCAGGCGCGTGCTTGCCTGGTGGTTGCCCAGGGATACCACTTCGGTGGGCGTTTCGAATCCGCACAACCCTGGTACGCCAAGAGCCGCCAGCATGCCAATGCCGAGGGCGATGAGACCACACTGAGCGCCGTGATGCACAACATGGCCGGCCTGCTGGCGGCAGAGTCGCGGCAGACTGTGCTGCGCGGTGTTGAAGACGACACGTTCGTCCGCCGCGCCATGTTGGGCGTCGAGTCCACTGGCAACTTTGATGCGCTGGTAGGCACCGGTTCGCTCGACGCGCTGGTACCACTCTTGCGGGCCCAGGTCAGCTCGCTGCAAGGCCGGTATGCCGAGGCGGTGGCCTTATACGAGTCGCATTTCAGCGATGGGTTGTTGCAGGGGCTCGACCGCATGCGGGCGTTCCTGGGTGCAGATCTGGCCTGGTGCCGCTTGCAGGCGGGCCAGACCGAGCAGGCCTTCAAAGATGCACTGGCCGCCGAGGTGGCCGTGTCACACGACCGCGACGTCGACGACCGCGCGGCCGCCCACAGTCGATTGGCCCAGGTGTTTGGCCAGTTGGGGCAGGTCGACGCGGCCGCACGTCACAAGGCTCAGGCCGACGTCGACTGGCACACCCACGAGCGCGATCAGGCGTTGACAGTGGCTCTGCTGAACAACGCGCTCGCCAAATTGCGCGCCTAGGCCCTTAAAACAGCGCCATGCTCAGCTTGCGCCGGTACTGGTCGACCACCGGGTCGGCCGAGGCGGTGTTCACCTTGCCTGCCACTTCGAGCGTGCCCTTCGGCGCAGCTGCTTCCGCCTTCACGGGCGCAGGCTTGCCCATCAACTCCAGAATGGCGACATAGGTCTTGCGCGCCAACTCGCCATTCCAGGCCTTGTCGCGCATCACGATCTCGAGCAGCTCGTCCATGGCTTGCGTGAAACGCTGCGCGGCGAAGTGGGTTTGCGCCAGCTCGAAGCGGGCGTCGAAATCACGCCGGTTGGCAGCGATCGCGGCGGCCAGTGCGTCAGGTGCGCGTGCGGATTCGGCCTTTTCACAGGCAGCGATCCAGTGGCCTGCGGCCGACAGGCGGGCATCGAGCATCACCTTGCTGGCCACCGGCTCGAAGGCACGGCGGGCTTCGGCCACACGGCCGGCCGTCAGCAAGGCACGCAGGTAGTCGTAGCGGGCGGTGTCGTTGCCCGGGTCGATGGCCACCGCCTCTTGCAGCTTTTCGAGCGCACTTTCGGGGTCGCCCTCGGCCATCAGCTCTTCGGCCAGCGCCAGATCTTCTTCGGCAGCGGCTTCGTCGGCGCTGGGCACGTGGCGGTCGAGGAACTCGCGCAGCTTTTCTTCGGGCAGGGCGCCGACAAAACCGTCGATCGGCTGGCCGCCCTTGAACAGCACGCAGAAGGGGATGCTGCGCACGCCGAACATTTGCGACAGCTGGCCCGAGATCTCGGGCTGCTCGTCGGCGTTGAGCTTGGCCAGCTTGAAGCGGCCGGCGTAGGACACCTCGAGTTTTTCGAGCACTGGCGTCAGCGCCTTGCAGGGCCCGCACCAGGGTGCCCAGATGTCGAGCAGCATCGGCTGCTGCATCGACGCGTTGATCAGGTCAGCCTCGAAGTTTTGAATCGTGATGTCCATCGTGTTCCGGCGGGTGTGGGGTGGGGCGTGAAGAGGGGACGTGATGCCGCCCCGCCTACAATTCAAGGTTCTTCAGCACTTGGAGCGAGCCGTGAGCAGCGCCCCCGTGGTTGGTGTGGTGATGGGGTCCAGCAGCGACTGGGAAACCCTGCGCCACGCGACCGAGATTCTCGCCGAGTTCGGTGTCCAATTCGAGGCCCGCGTCGTGTCGGCGCACCGTATGCCCGACGACATGTTTGCCTACGCCGAGAGCGCGGCGTCGCGTGGCCTGCGGGCGATCATCGCCGGCGCGGGTGGGGCGGCGCATCTACCGGGCATGCTGGCCGCCAAGACGACGGTGCCGGTGCTGGGCGTGCCCGTGGCGAGCCGCCATCTGCAGGGAGTTGATTCGCTGCACTCCATCGTGCAGATGCCCAAGGGCATTCCGGTGGCCACCTTTGCCATTGGCAATGCGGGTGCGGCCAACGCGGCGCTGTTTGCTGTGGCGATGCTCGCCAATGACCAACCGGCCTTGCGTGCCCAGCTGGAGGCCTATCGCACCAGGCAGACCGAAGCGGCGCGGGCGATGAGCAACGATCTGAAATGAAGCCCCCACGCTCACTTCGTTCACTTCCCCCCGAGGGGGCGCTCAACTCCCTTGGGGCGGCCCGGCGGGAGTTGACATGACCAAGGGTTTCATTGCCCCCGGCGCCACCCTCGGCGTGATGGGCGGCGGCCAGTTGGGCCGCATGTTCGTGCACGCCGCGCAACAGATGGGCTACGTCACCGCGGTGCTCGACCCCGACGAGAGCAGCCCGGCCGGTTTGGTGTCACACCACCATGTGCTGGCCGACTACCTGAGCGATGCCGGCCTGGCCCAGTTGTCCCAAGTGGCTGCGGCCATCACCACCGAGTTCGAGAACGTGCCTGCAGCTGCGCTGCGCCGGTTGGGTGAACAACGGCCGGTGGCACCCTCGGGCGAGGCGGTCGCCACCTGCCAGGACCGCGCATTGGAGAAGGCGCACTTCGTGGCCTGTGGTGTGCCTTGTGCGCCGCACGCGCTGATCGAAACCCCGGCGCAGCTGGCCGCGGTGGGGGTTGACTTGTTG
>JACMKJ010000399.1 GCA_014380155.1 Rhizobacter sp.
GCGGCGGCCAGCGGGTTGCCGCCGAAGGTGCTGCCGTGGTCACCGGGGGTGAACTGCGCCATCACGTCGTCACGCGCGAGGAACGCACTCACCGGCAGCAAGCCGCCACCGAGCGCCTTGCCCAGCATCAGGCCGTCGGGCTTGATGCCTTCATGGTCGCAGGCGAGCAGCGCGCCGGTGCGGCCGAGGCCGGTCTGCACCTCGTCGCAGATCATCAGAATGTTGTGGCTCGTGCAGATCTCGCGCACTGCTTTCAGGTAACCCTCGGGCGGCACGATGATGCCGGCCTCGCCCTGGATCGGCTCGACGATGAAGGCCGCGGTGTGCGGCGTGATGGCGGCCTCCAGCGCCTGCGCATCCCCAAACGGCACGGCGCTGAAGCCGGGCGCAAACGGCCCGAAGCCATCGCGGTACTGCGCTTCGGTCGAGAAGCCGACGATGGTGGTGGTGCGCCCGGCGAAGTTGCCTTCGGCCACCAGAATGTGCGCGTGGCCCTCGGGGACGCCCTTCACCTTGTAGGCCCACTTGCGCGCGGCCTTGATGGCCGTCTCCACGGCTTCGGCGCCGCTGTTCATCGGCAACGCACGCGCCATGCCGGTCATGCGGCAAAGCGTTTGCAGAAACGGCCCGAGCTGGTCGGTGTGGAAAGCGCGGCTGGTCACCGCGAGCTTTTGCGCCTGCTCGGTGAGCGCGTTCACCAACACCGGGTGGCTGTGGCCGAAGCTCACCGCCGAGTAGGCCGACATCATGTCGAGGTAACGCCGCCCGCTGTCGTCGAAGAGGTAGACCCCGGCGCCGCGTGTCAGCACCACCGGCAGCGGGTGGTAGTTGTGCGCGCCGTAAAGGGCTTCGAGGTGGATCGGCGAGGCGCTGATGGGGTTGCGTTGGCGCAAGGCGGCGGCGCGGGCGGCGGTGGTCATGGGGTTCGTTCCTTGGCAGAGACCTCTGTAGTCTAGGCAAGGCGACACGAAATTTGCATTCCATTTCTTGCGCAATACGTATCCAATGCACACGATCCGTTCACCAACAACCCAATAACCGTGGCAGAGCAAGAAATCGACTCCCTTGACCGCAAGATTCTCAGCGCCTTGCAGGCCGACGGCCGGGCCAGCAACGTGGAGCTGTCGGCGCAGGTGCATTTGTCGGCGCCGCAGTGTTTTCGCCGCGTGCGCGCACTCGAAGAGCGCGGCGTGATCCGCGGCTACCGCGCCGAAGTGCAGCCCAGCGCGCTGGGCCTGGGCGTGATGGCCTACGTGAGCCTCAACATCGACGGCGGCCAGTTCGGCCGGGTGCGCGAGATCGAGGCCGACATCCGCGCGTTTCCACAGATCCTCGAGTGCCACACCGTCTCAGGCGACAGCGACTACCTGCTCAAGGTGGTAGCGCGCGACCTCAAGGCCCTGAGCCAGTTCCTCACCGACCAACTGATGCAGGTGCCCGGCGTCGACGATGTGCGTTCGATGATCTGCATGGAAGAGATCAAGGCGCCCTCACCCTTGCCCGTGGGGCCGTGAACTGATCCGCTAATCGCCCTTAAGCGGCGAATATCGATGGATTTGGTGATGATGAATAACTATATTCATCCCATAGACCTGCGCCGACCCTCGCCCCATGAACGCCTTTGGAAACTTTGAAGCCTTGCTCGACGAAGACGCCATCACCCCCCTGCCCCCCGAGCCCGAAGGCCCGCACAAGCGCGACCTGATCGCCGGGCTGGAAAAGGGCCTGGCGGTGATCGAAGCCTTTGACCAGGACCGCCCTCGCCTGACCATCAGCGAGGTGGCACAACGTTGCAACCTCACGCGCGCCGCCGCCCGCCGCTACCTGATCACGCTCGAGCACCTGGGCTACGTGAGCAGCGACCGCCGCATGTACTCGCTCAGCCCGAAGGTGTTGCGCCTGGGCCAGAGCTACATGCACTCGGCCCGCCTGCCACGCATCGTGCAGCCCGAGCTGCACAAGCTGGCGTATGCGCTGAAAGAAGCGTCATCGGCCGGCGTGCTCGATGGGCACGACGTGATCTGCATTGCCGCCACCGAAGCCGGCCGCCTGGTGTCGTCGACCCTGCAGCCTGGCACGCGTGTGCCGGCCTACTGCACGGCCAACGGCCGGGTGCTGCTCAGCGCCAAGACGCCGGCCGAGGTCGACGCCTGGCTCGCCACCCAGACGCTGGAGCCGCGCACGCCGCACACCCTGACCGACCCGGCCGAGCTGCGCACCGAGATCAACCGCATCCGCCTGCGCGGTCACGCGCTGGTCGACCAGGAGTTCGAGCTGGGTCTGCGCACGGTTTCTGTCCCGTTGAAGAACTACCGCGGCGAAGTGCAGGCCGCCATGAACGTGAGCGTGAACGCCGCCCGCGTCAGCATGGCCCAGCTGGTCGACGACTGCCTGCCCGCCTTGCTGCAGGCACAAGCCCGCCTGCGCAGCGCGCTCTGACAGACAAGAAAGCAGCACACCACCATGCGAGTTCAAGTTGCCATCATCGGTGCCGGCCCGTCCGGCTTGTTGTTGGGGGCGCTGTTGCACCAGTCGGGCATCGACACCATCGTGATCGAGCAGCGCAGCCCCGACTACGTGCTCAGCCGCATCCGCGCCGGTGTGCTGGAGCAAGGCACGGTCAACCTGATGGACCGCATCGGCCTGGGCAAACGCATGCACGCCGAAGGCCTGGTGCACGGCGGCTTCAACCTGGGTTACCGCAACACGCGCCACCGCATCGACATCAACAAGCTGACCGGCGGCAAGAATGTGATGGTCTACGGCCAGACCGAAGTCACGCACGACCTGATGGACGCACGCGCCGCGGCCGGCGCCAAGACCGTGTACGAGGCGGAGAACGTGCAGCTGCACGACTTCGACGGCGCCTCGCCACGTGTCACCTACACCAAAGACGGCGTGCAGCACGAGGTGCAGTGCGACTTCATCGCTGGCTGCGACGGCTACCACGGTGCCAGCCGCGCGGCGGTGCCGGCGGGGTCGATCCGCCAGCACGAGCGTGTGTACCCCTTCGGCTGGTTGGGCGTGCTCAGCGACACGCCGCCGGTGGCTCACGAGTTGATCTACTCGAACCACGAGCGCGGCTTCGCTCTGTGCAGCATGCGCTCGAAGACACGCAGCCGCTACTACATCCAGTGCTCGCTCGACGACAAGGTGGAACGCTGGAGCGACCAGGCCTTCTGGGACGAGCTGCGTTTGCGGCTCGACCCCGAGGCGGCCGAAAGCATGGTCACCGGGCCGTCGATTGAAAAGAGCATCGCGCCCTTGCGCAGCTTCGTGGCCGAGCCGATGCGCTTCGGCAAGCTGTTCCTCGCCGGTGACGCCGCGCACATCGTGCCGCCCACCGGCGCCAAAGGCCTGAACCTCGCGGCCTCCGACGTTCACTACCTCTCGCACGGCCTGATCGAGTACTACCAGGACAAGAGCCCGGCCGGCATCAACGCCTACTCCGACCGCTCGCTGCGCCGCGTATGGAAGGCGGTGCGCTTCTCGTGGTGGTTCACCTCGCTCATGCACCGCTTCCCCCCGCACGAGCACGACCGCGGCGAGATCGGCCAGAAGATCCAGGAAGCCGAGATCGACTACCTGCTGGGCTCGACCGCCGCATCGACGGCGTTGGCTGAAAACTATGTTGGGCTGCCGCTGGAGGTGTGAGCCTCAGGCCCGCGCCACCGCCAGCCAGCGGTCCAGCTGAGACGGGTCGGCGAGCAGCGCTGCGCTGTCGCCACGGTGCACCACGGTGCCCCGGTCGAGCACCACCGCCTGGTGCGTGATCGGCAGGATCATGCGCGGATTCTGCTCGACGATGATGGCCGACATGCCTTCGTCGCGCACTACACGCGCGATCGAGCGCAGCAGCTCTTCCACGATGATCGGCGCCAGGCCTTCGAGCGGCTCGTCGAGCAGCAGGAGCTTGGGGTTCAACACCAGCGCGCGGGCCACGGCCAGCATCTGCTGCTCGCCGCCCGAGAGCTGGTTGCCCATGTTCGATTTGCGCTCGGCCAGGCGCGGGAACATCTCGTAGGCGCGCTGCACCGTCCAGGCGCCCGGCCGCGCTACCGCGCTGAGGTTCTCGTCGACCGTGAGCGACTTGAAGATGTTGCGCTCTTGCGGCACCCAGCCGATGCCGGCGGCAGCGCGCTGGTGCGGCGCGAGCGCGGTAATGTCTTGCCCACCGAGAAAGATGCGGCCCGCGTGGCGGCGCGTCACGCCCACCAGCGAGTTCATCAGCGTGGTTTTGCCGGTGCCGTTGCGGCCCAAGAGCGCCAACGACTGGCCTCGTTCGAGCGACAGGTCGATGCCCTGCACCACCACGGCTTCGCCGTAGCCGGACCTGAGTTGTTCCACGCGCAACAGCTCAGCCATGAACGCCCTCGCCAAGGTAGACCGACTTCACGCGCGGGTCGTTGGAGATGCTGGCCACGTCACCTTCGGCGAACACGGCGCCGTTGACGAGCACGCTGACCGTCTTGGCAAAGTTGAACACCAGGTCCATGTCGTGTTCGATCAGCAGAATGGACACATCGGCCGGCAGTGCGTTGATGGTGTCGAAGATTTCTTGCCGCTCACCTTCGGGCACGCCGGCCACGGGTTCGTCGAGCAGCAGCACGCGCGGCTCGCTGGCCAGCGCGGTCGCAATCTCCAGCAGGCGGCGCTTGCCGTAGGCGAGCTCGCTGACCTTCTGGTTCATCACGTCGTCGAGGCGGAATTGTTTGAGCAGCTTCTCGCACAGCCCGGCCACACGCGCGTCCGACCCGAGCGGTTTCCACCACTGCTGGCTGATGCCCAACTGCGCGCTCACCGTGAGCGCGAGCGACTGCAGCGGCGTCAACTCATTGAACAACTGGTTGATCTGGAAGGTGCGCACGATGCCGCGGCGCACACGCTGGTGCGGCGCCAGCTGGGTGATGTCTTGCCCGTCGAGCGAGATGCGGCCCGAGGTGGGCTCCAGCACACCGGTGAGCAGGTTCACCAGCGTGGTCTTGCCGGCGCCGTTGGGGCCGATCAAGGCGTGGCGTGCGCCCTTGTGCACCTTGAGCGACACGTCGTTGGTCGGTGTGATGCCGCCGAAGCGTTTCAGCAGGTTGTGGGTCTCCAACACGACGGCGCTCATGACTTGTTCCACCACGTCCACGGGCGGATCAAACGGTCTCGCCCGACGAGCATCAGCACGACGAGGAAGAGGCCGAGCCAAAACAGCCAGTACTGCGGCGTCCAGGCCGAGAGCACTTCGTGCAGCAGCTTGAAGGCGATGGCGCCGAAGATGCCGCCGTAGAGGTAGCCAGTGCCGCCGATCACCACCATCAGCATCAGGTCGGCGCTGCGGTGGAAGTCGAGCCCGTCGAGCGAAGCGAAGCCCGAGGTCTGCGCCATCAGCGCACCCGCCATGCCGGCGATGGCAGCGGCCAGTGTGTAGACGGCCGCCAGCCGCAGGTTGACCGACAGGCCGATGCTGGTGGCGCGCAGGCGGTTGTCGCGCAGCGCCTTGAGCGAGTAGCCGAACGGTGAATGCACGATGCGCCGGGCGATCAGCATCACGACGATCAGCGTGATCAGGCTGTAGGCGTAGGCGGTGCGGCCGTAGAGGTCAAACTCGAAGCGGCCGAGGAGGGCGCCCATCGTGATGCCTTGCAGGCCGTCGGCACCGCCGGTGAACTCGAGCTTGTTGGCCAGCTCGTACAGCACCGCCGCCACACCGAGCGTGACCATCAGGCGTGTGAGGTCGGAACCACGCAGCACCAGCACGCTGCACACGGCGCCTAACACGGCCGACGCCCCCATCGACACGGCCAGGCCGACCAGCGGGTCGGGCATCACGTGTTTGGCAAACAGACCCGCTGCGTACGCACCAAAGCCGAAGAAGGCCGCGTGGCCCAGCGACACGATGCCGGCAAAACCGAGGATGAGGTCGAGCGACACCGCAAACAGCGCCAGGATCGCGATCTCGTTGAGCAGCAGCACATGGCCGCCGGGGATGAACAGCGACACGATGGCCACGGCGCCCAGCGCCATCTCCCACCAGCGCCAGCGTGCGTCGGCGCGCAAGGAGTTTTGCACTACGCTCATTTCGATCCCTTCTGGCCGAACAGGCCCTGCGGCCGCAGCGTGAGGATGACGATCATCAGCGTGTAGACGATGAAGGAGCCGAGCTTGGGTGCGTAGTACTTGCCGAACACATCGGCAATGCCAAGCAGCAAGGCGGCCAGCAGTGGGCCGGTGATGGTGGTGGTGCCACCCACCGAGACCACGATCAGGAAATACACCATGAACTTGAGCGGGAAGGTCGGGTCGAGGCCGAGCACTTCAGCGCCGAGCGCACCGCCCAGGCCAGCCAGGCCGGACCCCACGGCGAAGGTGAAGAGGAAGACCTGGTTGACGTTGATACCCAGGCCTTGCGCCACACGCGGGTCGTCGACCGCGGCGCGCAAGCGGCTGCCGAAACGCGTGCGTGCCAGCACCAGTTGCAACCCCACCGTGAGCAGGCCACACACCACGATGATGAACAAGCGGTACTTGCCGATGCCCACCGCCGCGAAGTCGAAGCGGCCACGCAACCACTCGGGCACCGAGATCATCTGCTGCTGCGAGCCGATGAAGTAATCGACCGCCGTCACCGCCATGAAGACGAGGCCGATGGAAAACAGCACCTGGTCGAGGTGCGGTCGTTTGTACATGGGCCGGTACAGCGTGCGCTCCAGCAGCGCACCGACCAGCGCGGTGAGCGCAAAGGCGATCGGCAGCGTGGCAAGAAAGGGCACGCCCAGCTTGTTCATCAACAGCACGGTGGTGTAGCCGCCCGCCATGGCGAAGGCACCGTGGGCCAGGTTGATGAAGTTCATCAAGCCCATGGTGACGGCCAGGCCGACGGACAGCACGAAAAGCAGCATGCCGTAGGCGATGCCGTCGAAGAGGAGGGTCAGCATTCGAATGCGCTAGCTGGGCACACCGTCGTTCCCGCGAAGGCGGGAATCCACGGTGCGCCACGATTCTGGATCCCCGCCTGCGCGGGAATGACGAGAAGATTACTTCGCAGCAGCCTTGCCCGGGTCCTTGACCTGCTTCTCCACATCGAACTCGACGTTGTAAAGCTGCCCGCCCACACGCTCGACCTTGCGGATGTGCATGTCGTGAATGACGTCGCGCGTTTCGGGGTCGATGGTGATCATGCCGCGCGGGCTCTCGAAGGTGATGCCCTTCATCGCGGCGATCAGCGCGTCGCCGCCGCCCTGGCCCTTGGTGGCTGCGAGCGCCTTGTAGATCAGCGCCATGCCGTCGTAGCCGGCCACGCCCATGAAGTTGGGGCGGAACTTGTTGGCGGCTTCGAATTCGGCCACGAACTTCTTGTTCAGCGGCGTGTTGTGCGAGGCTGAATAGTGGTGCGAGGTCACCACGCCGAGCGCCACGTCGCCCATGTCGTTCAATTGGTCGTCGTCGGTCACGTCACCGGTGCCGATGAGCTTGATGCCCGACTTGTCGAGCCCGCGCTCGGCAAACTGCTTCATGAAGGCCGCGCCCTGGCCCGAGGGCAGGAACACGAACACCGCGTCGGGCTTCTCGTCACGCACCTTCTGCAGGAACGGGGCGAAGTCGGGGCTCTTGAGTGGCGAGCGGATCTCGGCAATCACCTGGCCACCCTTGGCGGTGAACTGGCTCTTGAAGAACTTCTCGGCGTCGATGCCGGGGGCGTAGTCGCTCACCAAGGTGACCACACGCTTGATCTTGTTCTTGGCGGCCCACTCGGCAATGCTCACGGCCGCTTGCGGCAGAGTGAAGCTGGTGCGCACGATGTAGGGCGAGGCGGTGGTGATGACCGAGGTGGCCGCGGCCGTCACCACCATCGGGGTCTTGCTCTGGGTGGCAATCGGCGCGGTGGCCATGGCCGTGGGGGTGATGCCGAAGCCGGCGATCACGTCGACCTTGTCATTGACGACCAGCTCTTGCGCGAGGCGGCGGGTCGTGTCGGCCACGGCCGCGTCGTCCTTGATGATGAGCTCGATCTTGCGGCCGGCGACGGTGCTGCCGTTCTGTGCCATGTAGAGCTTGACGGCGGCTTCGATCTGGCGGCCAGTGGAAGCCGACTGGCCCGTCATCGGCAGGATGAAACCGATCTTGAACGGCGCGGTTTGCGCAAATCCCGAGGGCAGGCACAGGGCGAGCGCAACGGGGATGAGTCCTTTCAGGACTTGGCGTTTTTGCATGAGACTTGTCTCCAACGTGAGGGCGGTGAATGTGTTGAATGTGCGGCATGCGCACGCTGTCGGGCAATTGGGGTGATCGACTAGCAGCTATGCCGTTGTGGCATAGCAGATCGCCCGCTGTCAGTCAGCGCGATAGGCGGTGTCGAGTACCACACCGCCACCGCTGACCCTTGAAACGCAGGCGCACAGGCGTTGGTTGGCCTGTTGTTCGTGCGGGCTGAGAAAAACATCGCGGTGATCGATCTCGCCTTGCACCGAGAGCACGTCCATGGCGCACAGGCCACACTCTCCACGGCAGCAGTCGAAGAGGGTTTCGACCCCGGCTTCGTTCAACACGTCGAGCAGGCTGCGGTCGGCCGGTACCTCGATCCGCAGTTGATGGCGAGGCAGCTCCACCCAGAACGGCTGTGCCTGGTGGTGGCCGCTGTTGCCAAAGGTTTCGAAGCGCAGGTCGGCGGGGGGGTGTTGGGCACGCTCCCAGGCGTCACGCGCCGCGTCGAGCAGGCCGATGGGGCCGCACACCAGCATCTGTGCACGCGGCGCGAGCGCGGCGATCTCGGCGTCGAGGTTCAGGCGCTGGCCTGCGTCGCTGCAAAAGGTCTGCAGCCGCTCGCCCAGGGATTGCCGCACCACGTCGGCCAGCACCAGCTCCTGGTCTGAGCGTGCGGCGTAACGCATGCGCACGTCGGCGCCCTTGGCCTGCAGCAACTGCGCCATGCCCACCAGTGGCGTGATGCCAATGCCACCGGCGACCAGCAGGAACTGAGGCGCGTTGAAGGCCAGCTCGAAATGGTTGTTGGGCTCGCCGATCAGCAGCTCGGCACCGGCCTCCAGTCCCCACATGTAGCGCGAGCCGCCGCGGCTGGGCTCGGCGCGTTTGACGGCAATGCGGTAGACCTCTTGGTCGTGAAGGCCGACCAGCGAGTACGAGCGGGTTTCTTCGCGGCCGTCGACCAGCACGCGCAGCTTCAGGTGGCTACCCACCGTCCAAGGTTTCACACCACCCTCAGGGCGGATCTCGAACTCGCGCACGGTGGGGCTCAGGTCGCGGTGCGCGCGGATGTGGGCGGGGTGCCAGGTCTGGCTGTTCTTCATGGCGGGTGTTTCAGATCAGCGGAAGGCGCGGCGGCGGATCAGGCTCGCGCCGGGCAGCTTTTGCAAGCTCTGGTGGCTTTGCAGCGCCTGCTTCAGGTTCTGGTGGGCAATGCGTGCGTGCTCGCGCATCAGGGCTTCGGCGCGTGCGCCTTCGCGCTGCACGATGGCCTCGATCACGCTGCGGTGCTGCTCTTGCGCCACCACCAGAATGTCGCGCGCGTCGGGGCCGGTGGAGCGCGCCATCACGAAGCCGTTGGGTGACGCGAAGGGCAGCGTCTTGGCCCGGTCGAGCTGGCGCGCCACCAGGTCGCTGCCGGCCATCTCGGACAGCAGGTCGTGGAAGCGACCGTTCTGTTCGACGTAGCCGTTGAAGGATTCTTCGGTCAGCTCGGGTTGGGCCAGCAGCGCGTCGATGCGGGCGATGCAGTCGCGCGCTTCGGCCAGTAGCACCGAGGTGACGCCACGCTCGGCGGCCAGGCGCGCGGCCAGGCCTTCGAGCGTGCCGCGCACTTCGATCGCGTCGTGGATGTCGGCTTCGGAAAAGTCTTTCACCGCAAAGCCACCATTGGGCAGGGCTTCGAGCAAGCCTTCTTCCTGCAGGCGCACCAGCGCCATGCGGATCGGCGTGCGCGAGGCCCCCAGCAGCTCGACCAACGCCAGCTCGGCAATGCGGCTGCCCGGCTTGAGCTCGCCGCCGACGATCAGCTCTCTGAGCCTGAGCTGGGTGCGGACGGTTTGCGAGGTGCCGGGGTCTTCGGCGGGGTCCAGGCGTGCGCTCATGCGGCCGTCCGCAACGGGATCACCTTCGGCGCGCCGGGCGGCGGCGCCTCGGCCTTCACCATCTTCTCGATCAGCTTGCGTGCCCACATCGAGCCGGCATCGATGTTGAGGTTGTAGAAGGTGTAGCCCGGGTGTTCATCGATGGCTTGCTGCTGCGCTTCAAGAATCAACTCGTCTTCACGGAAGATGTTGGCCACGCCTTCGCGCAACTCGTGCGTGAGGCGCTGCTCGCCCAGACAGTAGTTGCGCGCAAACGCCCAGAAGTAGTGGCAGGTGGTGTCGGTTTCGGGCGTGATGGTGTTGAGCACGAAGCCGTTCACACCCTTCGAGCGGTCGCCTTCCGGGGCGCCGGTGCCGGTGGGCGCCACGCCCACGTCGATGGCGATGGTGCAGGGTGCCTCGAAGCGGATGACCTGCCAGCGGTCGACTGCACCTTCGTAACCCCTCGCGTGCTTCAGCTGGCCGGCCCAGAAAGGCGGCGCGTCGATGCCTTCCATCCATCGCGTGACAGTGGCCGTCTTGTCGCCGTGCGTCGCGACGAAGGGCGCCTCGGCCACGGCGCGCTGGCCGATGCTGGAGCCGTGCACGAAGGTCTCGTGCGTCAGGTCCATCAGGTTGTCGAGCACCAGGCGGTAGTCGCAGTTGACGCGGATCAGCTGGCCGTCGCCGGCCCAGGCCGGGTCGTCGTTCCAGTGCAGGTCGGGCACTTTCGACTCATCGGCCAGGGCCGGGTCGCCGGGCCAGAGCCAGATGAAGCGGTGCTTCTGCGCCACCGTATACGCCCTCACGCAGGCCGACGGGTTGATGGTCTCTTGCGAGGGCATGTGGGTGCAGCGCCCGTCGCCGTTGAACACCAGGCCGTGGTAGCCGCAGGTGATCTCGTCGTTGTGCAGGGTGCCCTTGCTGAGCGGCAGCAGGCGGTGCCAGCAGGCGTCTTCGAGCGCGGCCACCGAGGCGTCCTGGCGGCGGAACATGACGATCTTCTGGCCGCAGATGGTGCGGCTGAGCAGCGCGGCCTTGACCTCCACGTCGTAAGCGGCGGCATACCAGGCGTTGAGGGGGAATGAGGGAAGAACGGGCTTCATGGCGCTGGCTTTCTGAATACGCGTTGTATACAGAGAAAGTCTATTCGCTCACTCAAACCCGACATAACGCGGGTTTACCCCCATCAAATGGGTATTCCTGTATTCAATGGCGATGCCGATCACTAAGATTCTCGTTTTCGCCAACGATTTTGGAGATGCCATGAGTGCCCGCACCACGCCCCCTTTCCGCGCCGACCACGTGGGCAGTTTTCTGCGCCCCAAGCGCCTGCTCGACGCTCGCGAGAAAAAGGCCAATGGCGAGATCTCGGCCACCGAGTTGCGCCGCGTCGAAGACGAGTGCATCACCGAGATCGTCAAGTTCCAGCAAGACGTGGGGCTCAAGAGCATCACCGACGGCGAGTTCCGCCGCACCTATTTCCACATCGACTTTCTGGAGCAGCTGGGTGGCGTGAAGACCGACATCCCGGTGACCATCATCCGGCCCGACGGCAGCGAAGAGCTGGCGCCGCCGGTGATGAAGGTGATCGACAAGGTGCGCCACGTGAAGGACATCCAGCTCGCCGACTTCCAGTACCTCAAGAGCCAGCTCAGCGCCGGCAGCGTGGCCAAGGTGACCATCCCTTCGCCGACCATGCTGCACTTTCGCGGCGGCCGCGCCGGCATCAGCAAGGAGCACTACCCCGAGCTCGAACCGGCGTTCTACCAGGACGTGGCCAATGCCTACGGCGATGAACTGCGTTCACTCGCCGCTGCCGGCTGCACCTATGTGCAGATGGACGACACCAACATGGCCTACCTGTGCGACGAGCACATGCGCGAAGCGGCCCGCAAGCGCGGCGACGACCCCAACGAGCTGCCGCACCGTTATGCCAAGTTCATCAACCTGGTGGTCGCCCAAAAGCCCGCCGGCATGACCCTTGCCATGCACCTGTGCCGCGGCAACTTCAAGAGCACGCACGCCGCGGCAGGCAACTACGAGCCGGTGGCCGAGGCACTGTTGTCGGAGATGAACCTCGACGCCTACTTCCTCGAATACGACGACGACCGCTCGGGCGACTTTCGCCCGCTGCGCTTCCTGCCCAAGGGCAAGATCGTGGTGCTGGGCCTGGTCACCACCAAATTTGGCGAAATGGAAAGCAAGGACGCGCTGAAGCGCCGCATCGACGACGCAGCCAAGTACGCGCCGATGGAGCAGCTATGCCTCTCACCGCAATGCGGTTTCTCGAGCACGGTGCACGGCAACAACATCGCGGTGGAGGCACAGCGCGCCAAGTTGAAGCTGGTGGTGGAGACAGCGCAGGAGGTGTGGGGCAGCTGACCCGGCTAGAGATACTTTCTCGCCCGGTACGAGAAGTAGCCGTTGGTGCAGTAGCTCGGCAGCAGTGTCAGCTCGAACGACAAGGCGCCGGTGGTGATGTCGTACTCCGACACGTCGGTGTCGTAGCCGTTGAACTCGCCCCAGCCCACCAGCGCGCGCCCGCTGGGCAGCAGTTGCGCGCTGCCCAGGTTGTAGCTGGAGTGCGCATCGCTGGTGTAGGCCGTGAAGCCGGTGATCGTTTTACCCGTCTCATCGAGGCCGAAAGCGCCCACGCGCGAGAGCACGCCAGCAGCGCCTACGTCGAACAGGGTCAACCTGCCGTCGGGCGAACGCCGCGCATCATGCGGGCTGCTGAAGCGCTGCGCCGCGCTGAGGCCGAACTCGTCGCAGCTGCCGCCCAGAATCCAGCGCAGCGCGCCGGTGCTGCGGTTGATCTTGAGCACCGAATCGAGGTGACGGAAGGTGGCGATCCAGTCGCCGTCGGCATCGACCACCAGCGCGTTCCAGTGCATGTAGTTGGCGCCGTTGTTGGCGGCGTAACCATTGCCACGCGCCGAGCAGGCGTACAACGCCGGCAGGTCGGTCGAGAGCCAGTTGAAGGTGGCCACGCCGTTCACGATTTCTTGCAAGCCGGTGCCGCGCACATTGAGCGACTGGCCCGGCAAGGCCGGGATGTTGTTCACCGTCTTGGCGGCGTAAACGCCGACGATGTAGTGGCCGTCGTCGACGATCACGTGGTCATGCCCGTCCACCGCATAGGTGTTGCCGTCGGGGAAAGGCAGGGCCTGCACCACGGTGAGGGTGACGAAGTTGGCGTCCATCACGCGGATGCCGGCGGCGGCTTCGTCGTAGAAGCTGTAGCGCGTCACGCCACCGGGGATCAGCGTCTTCTTGAAATCGAGAATCTCGCGCCCCGGTGGGTTGCGGTAGTAATACTTCAGCGCGCCATCGTTGCCCACCATGTAGGCGAAGCTCGCGCCGTAACCCTCTGGGTCAAAAGGGGTGAGGTAGAGGTCGCCCGCATCCGGACTCGCGTTGGTGCCGATGACATAGGGCGCGTGGTCGAGCGGGCGGGCACGCAGCGTGTAGGTGGCCACCGAGCCGCTCACGTTGTCGGTCACGGTGACGGGGGCGTTGGAGGCCGGCTCCAGGCTCGCGAAGGGCACGCTGATGTACTGGTTGGCGCCCACCGTGGCGCCGGCCGCGGCCACCGTGATGCTGCAACCGGCGCAGGAAAAGCGAAGCTGCACCAAACCGCCGGCACGGTTGGCGCGCAGTTGCAGATCGCTGTACTCGGGGTTGCTGCTCAGCAGGCCGGCGTTCCCCACGCCGATGGCGTCCACCGAGGTGAGCAGCCGCGTAACGGCCGGGTTCGCCTTGGGCGGCGAGCGGTAAACCACATCGTCGTCATTGCCGCCGCATGCGGTCAGCCCGGCGAGCGTGAGACCGCACAGCAGGGCGGTGAAAAGCCAACGTGAGGGGATCAGCACGGCAACTCCTTCGGGTAATGCAGCCGAAAGAATAGTCTGATTCGCGCGGGCCGGCGAGGCGGCACCGTGCAGGGTGCGACTAAGCGGTGGCGGTGGCGGTGGCGGTGGCGGCAGCATGACGCTGTTGCCGATGGGCCGAAAAGCACCCCGCTTGCGGGCGTTATTTGCGCGTTTGCGGCGCACGGCGAACCAGGCGCTCGGCCAGCTCGAACACGAGCTGCATCAGCACCGCCAGCACCGCCGCAGGGATCGCCCCCGACAGCAGCGCCGCGTGGTCGTTGAGCGCGAGGCCCGTGACGATGCGCTCGCCGAAGCCACCCGCGCCGATGAAGGCGGCGATGGTGGCGGTGCCCACGGTGATCACCGCTGCCGTCTTCACGCCGGCC
>JACMKJ010000033.1 GCA_014380155.1 Rhizobacter sp.
ACGCCATCCACACCCGCATCGGCGCGGCCGACGATCTGGCCAACGCGCAGTCGACCTTCATGCTGGAGATGACCGAGGCCGCCGCCATCATCCACAGCGCGAGCGACCAGTCGCTGGTGTTGATGGACGAGATCGGCCGCGGCACCTCCACCTTCGACGGACTGGCCCTGGCCGGCGCCATTGCAAGCCACCTGCACGAACGCAACCGCTCGTTCACGCTGTTTGCCACACACTACTTCGAGCTGACCGAGTTCCCTGTCAAGCACGAGCGCGCATTGAACGTGCACGTGTCGGCCGCCGAGAGCGGCGACGACATCGTCTTCCTGCACGACATCCAGGCCGGCCCCGCGAGCCGCAGCTACGGTGTGCAGGTGGCGCGTCTCGCCGGCATGCCGGCCACGCTGGTGCGCCAGGCGCGCGCAGCGCTCGAAGCACTGGAGGCGCAGCAGAAATCGGGCGACGCGCAGATCGACCTTTTTGCCGCGCCGGCCCCGGTGGTCGAGGCCGAAGCCTCGGCCATCGACAAGGCGCTCAGCGCGATCAATCCCGATATGCTCTCGCCCAAGGAAGCGCTCGACGCGCTGTACCGTTTGAAAACACTCCAGGAAAGCAAGCCATGACCTACTGCGTTGGTATCAAACTCGACGCCGGTCTGGTGTTTCTCTCCGACTCGCGCACCAACGCCGGGCTCGACCAGATCAGCACTTACCGCAAGATGATGGTCTACGAGAAGCCCGATGACCGTTTCATGGTGCTGCTGTCGGCCGGCAACCTCTCCATCTCGCAATCGGTGCGCGAGATCCTGCAGGTCGAGAAGCTCGACAACGGCGACGAGCCGCCCATCACCATCTGGAACGCCACCAGCATGTTCGATGCGGTACGCGTGCTGGGCAGTGCGGTCCGCCACGTCTACGAACAGGACGCGCCCTCGCTCAAGAGGTCGGGCATCGACTTCAACGCCTCGATGATCTTCGGCGGCCAGATCAAGGGCGAGGCCATGCGGCTCTTTCTCGTCTACTCCGCCGGCAACTTCATCGAGGCCACGCGTGAGACCTGCTACTTCCAGGTGGGCGAGTCGAAGTACGGCAAGCCGGTGCTCGACCGCATGATCACGCCGCACACGCCGCTGGATGAAGCCGCCAAGTGCGCGCTGGTGTCGATGGATTCCACGCTCAAGTCCAACCTGTCGGTGGGCCTGCCGCTCGACCTGCTGGTGTACGAAGCCGGCAAGCTGCAAAGCGACCAGCTGGTATGCATCGACGAGCAGAACCCCTACTTCCACATGATCCGTTCCAGCTGGGGCCAGAAGCTGCGCCAGGTGTTCGAGTCGATCGACGACCCGCACTGGGACGGCAGCACCAGCGAGCATCCGTTGTGCGTGAGTTCGGGTCGCTATGAGCCCATGCGCAAGATCACGAACGCCAGTGAAAAATTAGCCTGATGCCGAAGAAGAAGCCCGCCGGCACGATCGTCTTTTCGCACGCCAACAGCTTCCCTGCCGGCACCTACCGCGTGCTGTTTGAAGCCTGGCGCGCTGCCGGGTACACCGTGCACGCGATCGAGAAATACGGGCACGACCCCGAGTACCCGGTGACCCAGCACTGGCCACGCCTGCGCGACCAGTTGATCCACTTCGCCGAAGCCCACGCCACTGAGCCGGCCTTCTTCGTCGGCCATTCGCTGGGCGGTTTCTTGAGTCTGCTGGCGGCTGCCAGGCGACCCGACCTCGCGCGCGGCGTGCTGATGATCGACTCGCCCATCATCGGCGGCCTGCTCACCCCTACCCTCCAGTTCGCCAAGCTCACTGGCTGGGGCGAGCGCTTTTCGCCGGCCGCCGTGTCCAAGGGGCGGCGCAAACACTGGCCGACCAAGGAAGCGGCCCATGCCCATTTTGCGGGCAAGGCCTCGTTTGCCCGCTGGGAGCCCGAGGTGCTGCACGACTACATCGAATGCGGCATCGAGCCCCATGAGCCTGAGGGCTACACCCTGAGCTTCAGACGCGAAGTCGAGACTGACATCTACAAGACGCTGGCGCATGACATCCCCAGCTTCTTGCGACGTCACCCGCTGAAACGCCCGCTGGCCTTCATTGGCGGCACCCAGTCCACTGAGGTCAAACAGGTGGGCATGGCCGCCACCGAACGGGTGGCCCAGCGGCGCATCTCGTGGATCGAGGGTTCCCACCTGTTCCCGTTCGAGCGGCCCCAGGAGACGTCGGCCGAAGTGCTCAAGTGGCTGAAGGCCCTGGCAGAGGCCCCTGTCGCAGCCTGAAGAAGCTGCGGCCCGGCGGGTCAGGCGGGCAAGTGGCACGCCTATAATCGCGCTTTACCACCAGAGCATTTGCAGCACGCAAGTGCCAACAGCAATGACCAAGTTTGTCTTTGTCACCGGCGGTGTGGTGTCCTCGCTGGGCAAGGGCATCGCGGCTGCATCACTTGCAGCGATCCTCGAGTCGCGCGGCCTGAAGGTCACGCTCATCAAGCTGGATCCCTACCTCAACGTCGACCCGGGCACCATGTCGCCCTTCCAGCACGGCGAGGTGTTCGTCACCGACGACGGTGCTGAAACCGACCTCGACCTGGGCCACTACGAGCGCTTCATCACGACGCGGATGAAGAAGACCAACAACTTCACCACCGGCAAGATCTACCAGTCGGTGCTGGAGAAGGAACGCCGGGGCGACTACCTCGGCAAGACCGTGCAGGTGATCCCGCACGTGACCAACGAGATTCAAG
>JACMKJ010000400.1 GCA_014380155.1 Rhizobacter sp.
GTGCCGGAGCTGCCGCGCGAGCCGTCCACCGGCAAGCTGCCGGCGCAGCTCTTTGCCGCGTGGGCCGAACGCGCGCTCGCGGCAGACAGGGGCTGACGCATGCTCACGGTTGAACTGCGGATCGCGCCCGACCACCCGGCCTTCGCGGGCCACTTCCCCGGGCATCCGCTGCTGCCGGGTGTGTCGCTGCTGGCCGAGGTGCTCGAAGCCGTGATGGGCGAACCTGTGTTGGCGGCGCGTGTGGGGGCTGCGCCGCGCATCGGTGTGGCCAAGTTTCTGGCGCCGGTGCGCCCGGGGTCCGATCTCACGCTGCGCTTCGACGCCGGCCCCGGCGCCTTGCGTTTCGAGGTGCTGATGGGCGAGCGCCTCGCCGCCTCGGGCACTTTCGAGCGCGCGCCGTGAGCACGCCGTTCAAGCGCGAAGGCGCCGCCTGGACTGCCGAGCCCGAGCGCAGCCACCCGTGGATGCTGCACCTCATCCGCTGGATCGCGCTCGGCGCCGGGCGCCGCGCCACGCGCTGGCTGCTGCACCCGATCGCGCTCTACTTCGTGCTCTTCAACGGCAAGGCGCGTCGTGCGTCGCTCGATTACCTCGGCCGCGTGTTGAAACGGCCGGCGCGGATGCACGAGGTGTACCGCCACATCCACACTTTTGCGGCGACGGTGCTCGACCGCATCTACTTCCTGCAAGAACGTTTTGACCAGTTCGACGTGCTTGTCACCGACGGCGGTGTGATCCACGTGCCGCTCAAACAAGGTGAAGGTGTGATCGCCGTGGGCGCGCACCTGGGCAGCTTCGAGGCCTTGCGCGCCGACGCGCTGAACCGCGGCGAACGTGTGGCCATGCTGATGTACGAAGGCAACGCCCGCATGATCAACGCCACCCTGGCGGCCGTCGCGCCGAAGGCGCAGCTGCACACCATCGCGCTGGGCCAGGCCGGTGCCATGCTGCAACTGCGCCACTGGCTCGACGAAGGCGGCATCGCGGGCCTGCTGGCCGACCGCACGCTGCCCGGGCAATCGAGCCGCTCGCACACCCGGTGGCTCGACTTCCTCGGCCAGCCGGCACCGTTTTCAGATGGCCCCTTCCGCCTGGCGGCCATGCTGCGGCGCCGGGTGGTGTTCGTGACCGGCCTTTACCATGGCGACCATCGCTACGAGCTGCGCTTTGTCGAGCTGGCCGACTTTCGCCAGCAGGCCGGCGCGACCCGGGAAGACACTGACAGGCTGGTGCGCGAGACCTTGCTGCGCTACGTGGCGCTGCTCGAAGCCTTGTGCATCGAGTCGCCCTACAACTGGTTCAACTTCTACGATTTCTGGGCCACCGATGCCAAACCGACTGCCACGCACTGACGACACCCGCGCACGGCGCCGCGCGATGGCGCGATGGTTGGCGCTGGGCGCGGCGTCGCTTTTGTCGTTCAACGTCCACGCGCAGATCGCGTTCGACCTGTCGCAGCTGACCACCCTGCTCGCCAAGGTGAAGAGCAGCGAAGCCGTTTTCACCGAAAAGCGCATGGTCAACATCCTCGCGCAAACGCTCGAGTCGTCGGGCCGGCTGTCATTCACCGCGCCCGACACCTTTGTGCGCGAAACGCTCAAGCCCCGCCAGGAAAAAATGGCCGTGATCGGCAACAACGTGACCTTGAGTTCGGGAAGCCGCAGCCGCACCGTGCCGCTCGATTCGGTGCCCGAAGCGGCCGTCATCGTCGAAGCCCTGCGCGGCACGCTCACCGGCAACCGCCAGGTGCTGGAGCGCCACTTCGGCGCCACGGTGTCGGGCAACGCGCAGCGCTGGGTGCTGGAGCTCGTGCCCATCGAGCCGCGCCTGCGTGAGCTGGTGAGCTTTGTGCAGCTGAGTGGCCAGCAGTCGCTGGTGCGCGAGGTGACCATCGCCATGGCCGACGGTGACCGATCGGTGATGAAGATCGAGCCGGTGCTGGCCCCTGCCGCATCGTCGCGGCCCGCCAGCACGCCGGCCTCGAATTGAGCGTGCCGATGCCGGGCTTCGTGCTGCGTGCGCTCGCCCTGTTGCGGCGCAGTGCGGTGGTGTTGTGGCTGGCCTGTGTGCTGGGCGCCATCTTCATTGCCGCGCGCACCACTTACGTGGCCGATCTGTCGGCGTTCTTGCCTTCCACACCGAGCGCCGAGCAGGCCGTGCTGCTCGACCAGCTGCGCAGCGGCGTGGCCTCGCGGCTGGTGCTGATCGGCATCGAAGGCGGCACACGCGAGGTGCGCATCGCGGCCTCGCGCCAGCTCGCGCAGGCCTTGCGCCAGAGCGGCCAGTTCGACGCCGTGCACAACGGCGACAACTCGCAGTTCGAGGCCACTGGCAAGTTCTTGTTCGACCACCGCTACCTGCTCAGCCCGGCGGTCGACGCCCATCGGTTCACGGCCGATGGGCTGCGCGATGGCATCGCCGACACCACCTCGCTGCTCGGCACGCCGGCCGGCGCGGCGATCAAGCAGGTGATCTTGCGCGACCCCACCGGCGAGACGGTTCGCATGGCCGAAGCCATGCTGCCTGCGCAGTCGCCGCGCAGTGATGGCGGCGTGTGGGTCTCGCGCACGGCCGAGCGTGCGGTGTTGATCGCCACCTCCAGCGCACAAGGCGCCGACATCGACGCCCAGGAGCGCAACCTGCAATTCGTGCGCGACATGTTTGCGCCCCATGCGGCGCAGGGTTTGACGCTCCTGATGTCGGGCTCGAGCTCATTCGCCGTGGCTTCGCGCACCAAGATCAAGAGCGAGGTTGAGCGCCTGGCGGTGGCCGGTGCGGTGTGCATCGTCGCCATCTTGTTGTTGTCGTTCGGCGGCTCCTTGCGCACCTTGGCCAGCGCCAGCCTGCCGGTGGTGGTGGGCGTGCTCGCGGGCATCGCGGCCGTCAGCCTGGCGTTTGGCAACGTGCACGGCATCACGCTCGGCTTTGGCACCACGCTGATCGGCGAAGCTGTCGACTACGCCATCTACTACCTGATCCAGGCGCGGCCCTTGCCCGGCGCCGAAAAAGGCGCGGGCGCACGGCGCTGGGTGGCCGACAACTGGCCCACCGTGCGCCTGGGTTTGTTGACGTCGATCTGCGGTTTTGCGGCGCTCCTGTTCTCGGGCTTCCCGGGGCTGGCGCAGTTGGGTCTCTTCTCGGTGGCCGGGTTGTGTGCGGCGGCCGTCACCACCCGCATCGTGTTCCCGGTGCTGGCACCCGATGGCGCACCCGGCGTGGGCATGCGCCGTCGCTTGGGCCAGTGGGTCGGCTGGTGCGCCGAGACCTTGCCACGGGCGCGCTGGCCCTTGATGGCGTTGACTGTGGCTGCGGCCGTCACTCTGGTGTGGTTGCCCTCGCCGTGGCGCGCCAACCTGGCCTCGCTGAACCCGGTGGGGGCCGAGATGATCCAGCTCGACGAAGCCCTGCGCCAGGACATCGGTGCCAACGACAACGGCACCATCGTCGCCGTGGCGGGCGCTGATGAAGCCGGCGTGCTGGCCCAGGCCGAGGCCGCCGGCCTGCGGCTCGACCGCCTGGTGAGCGACGGCACGATCAGCGGCTACGAATCTCCCGCGCGACTCTTGCCCAGCCCCGGCACACAGCAGCGGCGGCAGGCAGCGCTGCCTGAGACCCCGGTGCTGTCGGCCAATCTCGAACGGGCCACCGCCGACGGCCCGCTGCCCGCAGCTCGCCTGTCGGGTTTCGTCGCCGACGTGCAGGCCGCACGCACACAAGCCGTGCTGACCACGGCTTCCTTGCAAGGCACACCGCTCGCGCCCGCGCTGGCGGCGCAGTTGTTGCCCGGCGACGGCA